>JAZNLM010000067.1:0-5904 GCA_045579105.1 Candidatus Flemingiibacterium sp. | reverse complement strand
CTTCCCTCCCGGAAGGAGCCTTTTTGATATATCTATATAGATTCATAAAATAATTCCGAATTACGCATTCCGAATTACGCATTCCGAATTACGCATTACGCATTAAAAAAAGCAGAACCCGAAAGTCCTGCCTTTAAAATCATTTTAAACTGTGCTTTAAAATTAAGCGAGTTCAACAGTTGCGCCAACTTCAGCAAGCTTAGCCTTGATAGCTTCAGCGTCTTCCTTGGAAGCGCCTTCCTTAATGGTCTTGGGAGCACCCTCAACCATGTCCTTAGCGTCCTTAAGGCCAAGACCGGTGAGCTCACGTACAACCTTGATAACTGCAAGCTTGTTAGCGCCAGCATCGGTGAGTACAACGTCAAATTCGGTCTTTTCCTCAGCTGCAGCAGCAGCGGGAGCAGCAGCGCCTGCAACTGCTACGGGAGCAGCGGAAACGCCAAACTCTTCCTCGAGAGCCTTAACGAGGTCTGCGAGTTCGAGAATAGTAAGAGCTTTGATTTCTTCAAGAATGTTAGTAGTCTTTTCGGTAGCCATTTTAAAATACCTCCAAATTTAATAATATTTTTTGTTTTGGTACACGCACGTGTACCGGGGCGAATTTACGCCTCTGCGGGAGCCTCTGCTCCGCCGTCCTTGTCGATCTTTGCCTGAAGTACGTATGCAAGACCGTAAAGAGATTTCTGCATAGAACCGAGCATCTTGCCGATGAGTATGGGCTTCGACGGGATTGCTGCGAGTTCTTCAACGCCCTTTGCGTCAAGTACCTTACCGTCGAGGAAGCCGCCCTTAAGCTCGAATGTCTCGATCTTGTCTGCGTATTCCTTAAGAACCTTTGCAGGAGCGATGGGGTCATCGGTAGCAACTGCGATAGCGGTCATGCCTTCGAGGACCTTTGTAAGGTCGCCGTAGCCTGCTGCTTCACAAGCACGTCCGGTGATCGAGTTCTTATATACGCTGTAGGATACGCCTGCCTTGCGGAGAGCCGCACGGAGAGTAGTGTCGTCTGCAACGGTGATACCGGAATAATTAACGATAACGCCTGCGGGAGCTGCCTGAATCTTTTCAGTCAGATCAGCAACCATCTGCTTTTTCTGGGTTAAAATCTTCTCACTTGCCATGATTTCACCTCCCGATAAAAATAAAAAAATCCTTCGCAAATCCAAAATTTCGCGAGGGATACACAATTACAGAATTATTCTATAGAGTGTTTCCTCGGTAGGAAGGCGAACCTTTTACACTGCAGTAAGCACGAAGTGCGTCTGCTGTAACCTACGGTCTTTGGATTTAACTCCGTTATTATATCACAGTTTTAGGCAAATGTCAATAGTTTATTGGAAATTTTTTTGAAAAAAGTTTATATACCAATTTGCATATACATAATATTGACAATAGGCGTTGCAAAGTGTATAATAAAACTGTAATGAAGCTTTGTGAGGTGCGAATATGTCTGATTGGCTCCACCGCGAGAGAATGTTACTCGGAGATGCGGCAGTTGACAGTTTAAAAGATAAAACAATATTACTTTTTGGCGTCGGCGGCGTTGGCGGATTTGCGCTTGAGGCTATGGTGCGCGCAGGTGTTGGAAACGTTGCTCTCGTGGACAATGACACAGTTTCGCTCACAAATATCAATCGTCAGATAATCGCTGATACCACGACTGTCGGAAAACTCAAAACTGAGGTTGCAGCAGACCGAGCGCGTGCGATAAATCCGGAGATTGGCGTTACACGCTGTGACGTTTTTGCGACTGCGCAGAATATTCCGTCTATAATCGATGAGATTCGCCCCGACTATATTGTGGATGCGATTGACACGGTGACATCGAAGCTTTCTATAATAGTTACGGCAAAAAACTGCGGCATACCCGTGATATCGTCAATGGGAACGGGCGCAAAGCTTGATCCCACGCGCTTTAAGATAGTAGACATTACGAAAACACACACTTGCCCTCTTGCCAAGGTAATGAGGCTGAAGCTTCGCGAGCTTGGTGTGGCGCACTGCGACGTTTTATTCTCGGATGAGCTGCCAACGAAGGCTGTATGCGAGAGTGAGCTTGCAGGCGCGACGACGCGAAATGTACCGGGGTCGGTATCGTTTGTGCCGTCGGTGGCAGGACTTATTATTGGCGGATACGTTGTGAAAAAACTTATTGGGATAGAATAAGGGATGGCTAGCCATCCCTTTTTTGTTGTGGGGTATAGCACAAGACTACGCACGGTGCGCGTGGGGGCGAAAAAGTACACGTAAGCCGCTCAGGCGCCACGTCCTGCTTATCCCTTTTAACCCCTTTACCTCTTGGATATGCCAAAGATGTATGTACCTGCTACAGAGTGATAGTACCACAGAGTGTTCATTTAACGGCGCTGCCGAGTTCACGGGCAGTTCGCCGGTGTATTTTGTTTTATAAAGTTAGAGTGTAGCTTTTCTCAAAAAATGACCGTATATCCTATACAATAACACCGCCGCCGAAATCGGTCAGCGTGCCGCCTAGAGATATTGCTTCGTAACCGTGACGGTCGAGAAAGGCTTCTATTTGATTGCTGTCTGGGTGGGATGTGAGGTTGCCGAAGAAAAAGACGAGGCGCGCTTCATCGTCGACGAAGGATGCGCCGCCTATGAAACCGTATTCACAGCCTGCGAGGGCGATATGACCGGATTCGATTTGGAGCACATCTATACCGTTTACCAACATTGTACGTGCCATACCGATGTCGGCTGTGATGGCAGCGTTTGCTGCACCGAGTGCAAGGGTTGAACAGCGTGCGTAGCCTTGGCGCACGTTTACGAGTGAAAGGCCGCTTCTTTTTGCTGTTGTATGTACTGATTGAGATAATGTATCAAGGCGAGCAAAAAGCTTGCCTGCGAGTACTAGCGCATTAAATGCTGTATCAGTGGGATATGTACCTTGCGGGGTGTCGTCGGTCAGAGTTAAGCGCTCTTTTATAAAAAGGGGAAGTGCGCGTGCGTAATCAGTGTTTGCAATGAGAGTGTTGCCGCAGGAAAATATAAGTGTATCTGCGTGAGTGCAGACAGTTTCGTTGAGGCGTACGTCTTCTTCGAGTGCTATCGGGGTAAAACCGTATTTTTTCAGCGCAACTGCATATATATTAAAGCAAGGCTTTCCAATAAGAAGATAGGGCATTAGATTTTCCTTTCAAAAATAACAGAAAAAAGCCCGTGCGAGTGCACAGGCTCCTTCTATTCATTAAATCAAACAGCTCTCTGAACCTTGCCGGAACGCAGGCAGCGCGAGCAAACGTTAACGGTCTTGGGTGCACCGTTTACAATAGCCTTAACGCGTCTGATGTTGGGCTTCCAGGTTCTGTTGGTCTTTCTGTTAGAATGGGAAACAGCAAGTCCAAACTGAACTGCCTTTCCGCAAATGCTGCACTTTGCCATTTTTATTACCTCCGAATATTAAGCCGCTATGTGGGTTTGAGCATAGCGATGCTGATTTCATAACTCGCAACGACTATTATACCATACCTTTTCTGAAATTGCAATAGATTTTCAAAAGTTTTTTTAAAAAAGTTAATATTTTAATGATTTGTAGCTGATTTAAATCAGATTTTATCTTGTTTTGTAAAAAGCACACAAAAAATAACTATAGGCGGAAATGAAAATTTTTGTGTGCCAAGCGAAATAGCACTTGAAAAAAAGTGTGATTTGTATTAACATTATAATTGTTGAATATAGTAGTTTATAATCCACAATTATGTAATATTGTATTGATTTGTACCATTTTCAAAGAAGTCATAGCGTGAATTTTTGTTTTGCAAGTACCCGAGTTGGCTTGTTTACGCACTAATCCAAATTAAAAATGGGATTCATCCCATTTGTGTTCGCAAAGCGAACACAATAGAATTTTATTTATTTTTGTGCCGTCACTATGGCGGCGGAAGGGAGATTGCAGATGACACTTAAGTTAAATGATAAATACGTAAAAAATTTTATAACTTCGGAGGACCTTCCCGGTATTTCACCGGCGATATCAACAGCTTTTGCACAGGTAAAAAACAGAAACGGCCTCGGAAATGATTTTCTCGGTTGGGTTGACCTTCCCGTAGATTACGACAGGGAAGAGTTTGCGCGTATAAAGATTGCGGCAGAGAAGATTAAAAAGACCTGCGATGTACTCGTTGTTATCGGTATCGGCGGCTCCTACCTCGGAGCACGTGCAGCTATTGAATTTGTAAAAGGTCCGAGTGTGAACGAAAAGAAGAAGGACTGCCCGTCCGTTTATTTTGCAGGAAATAGCATATCCTCTTCCTCGCTTACTGATCTTCTTGAAATATGCGAAGGCAAGAATATTTGTGTTAACGTAATTTCAAAGTCTGGTACAACTACCGAGCCTGCGATTACATTCAGGATTTTCCGAGAGCTTCTTATTAACAAATACGGTGAGGACGGCGCACGCGAGCGTATATTTGTAACCACCGATAAGGCACGCGGTACGCTCAAGGCATTTGCCACCGAAATGGGTTACGAAACCTTTGTAGTACCCGATGACATTGGCGGACGTTATTCCGTACTCACCGCAGTAGGGCTTCTACCTATCGCGGCGGCAGGCTGTGATATTGATGCTATGATGAAGGGCGCCGCTGATGCACGCGAGGCATATTCTTCAGACGATATTTCAAAAAACGATGCGGCAAAGTATGCGGCACTTCGCAATATTATGTACAGAAAAGGCAAGACTATCGAGGTTCTTGCGGCTTATGAACCCAGTATGCTTATGATGAACGAGTGGTTCAAGCAGCTTTACGGCGAATCCGAGGGTAAGGACGGAATGGGTATTTTCCCCGCATCGGTTGTTTTCTCCACCGACCTTCACTCGCTTGGTCAGTACATTCAAGAAGGCAGACGTAACCTTTTTGAAACTGTTGTAAATATCGAAAAGTCAAACGACAGCGTAGTTATTCCGAATGATCCCAACAATATAGACGGACTCAACTTTTTATCCGGCAAAGAGCTTGACAGCGTTAACAAGGCGGCTGCACAGGCAACTCTGCTTGCGCACGTTGACGGTGGTGTTCCAAACATTGTCATCGACATTGCGGACAGAAGTGAATACACCTTCGGTTGGCTTGTATACTTCTTTGAATTCGCCTGTGCTATCTCTTGTTACACGCTCGGAGTTAACCCGTTCAATCAACCCGGTGTTGAGGCGTATAAGAAGAATATGTACGCACTGCTCGGTAAACCGGGTTACGAGGACGAAAAAGCGAAGATCGAGGCGAGAATGGCAGAGTAGAGTCGTTAAATTTCGTCGGTTATAACAACTATTTGCAAAAGTTTTGTACAAGTTGCAAAAACTTTCACAAATCGTACATTTTGTTTAGAAATCCTCTTGAAATTTTTTGTGTTTTAGTGTAAAATATAGATAGAGATAAAACAGCTTTGTATTATCTTACCAAATTCTAGGAGGAAACACACTATGTTAAAGTTAATTATCGGCGTCAAGGGTACCGGCAAGACTAAGCAGCTTATCGAAATGGTAAACACCGCTTCCGAGCAGAGTAACGGTTCCGTTGTCTGCATCGAGAAAGGTACTAAGCTTACCTACGATATCAAGCATACCGCTCGTCTTATAGATACGGACGCATACGGAATTTGCGATGCACAGTCTTTGTTCGGTTTTGTAGCAGGCATTTTTGCCAGCAACCATGACGTTACCGATGTATATATCGATTCCGCTCTCAAGATCTGCAACAACGATCTTGCAAGCTTTGACAAGCTCTGCGATGAGGTGAACACACTTCTCGGTAAGTGCGACGTTCACTGCACAATGACCGTATCTCTCCCCGCAGAGGATGCAACCGAGACTATCAAGAAGTATCTCTGATAGCAAGGGACAGTAAATAATAAACCACAGTTCTGCCGCAAATCTGTGATTTGCGG
>JAZNLM010000066.1:0-6628 GCA_045579105.1 Candidatus Flemingiibacterium sp. | reverse complement strand
ATGTTCGTAGGCGTGGGCGCCAGCCGTGTGCGTGATCTGTTCGAGCAGGCCAAGCGCAATGCCCCCAGCATTGTCTTCATCGACGAAATCGGTGCAGTAGGTCGTCACCGCGGCGCCGGTCTTGGCGGCGGTCACGACGAGCGCGAACAGACACTTAATCAGCTTCTCGTTGAAATGGACGGCTTTGGCGGAAACGACGGCGTCATCGTAATGGCGGCAACTAACCGCCCTGATATCCTCGATCCGGCGCTTCTCCGTCCGGGACGCCTTGACCGTCAGATTACCGTTAACTATCCCGATCAAAAGGGTAGAGAGGAGATCCTCAAGGTTCACGCGAAGAATAAGCCGTTTGAGGCTGAGGTTGACCTCGCAACTCTTGCAAAGACAACAGTTGGTTTCACAGGTGCAGATCTTGAAAACCTGCTTAATGAGGCGGCACTTCTTGCGGCGCGCAAGGGTAAGAGCCTTATCGGTATGGAAGATCTCGAGGAAGCGACTATCAAGGTTATAGTGGGACCGAACAAGAAGTCCAAGGTCGTTCACAAGGACGACAAGCGTATAACCGCGTATCACGAAGCAGGTCACGCTATCGTTATGAAGCTTCTTCAACCTAATACCACGGTGCACCAGATTTCCATTATCCCTGCAGGCCGTGCGGCGGGCTACACTCTTCCGCTTCCCGTTGAGGACCGCGCACATATGTCAAAGTCCGATATGGAAAACGAGATAGTATCCCTTCTTGGCGGACGTGTTGCTGAAAAGCTTATTATTGGCGATATCTGTACGGGCGCGTCCAACGATATTCAGCGTGCTACGAACATTGCGCGCAATATGGTTACACGCTACGGTATGAGCGAGGCGCTAGGACCGATAGTTTATGGCTCGGAGCACGGAAGTGATGAGGTATTCCTCGGACGCGACTTCAACAATTCGCGCAACTACTCTGAGGATACGGCAACGCTTATCGACAACGAAATCAAGCGCATCGTAAATACCGCATACGAAACCGCCACAGAGCTTCTTTCGAAGAATATTGACAAGCTTCATTTTATCGCCGAGTTCCTTCAGAAGAACGAGGTAATGGACGCGGAGCAGTTCGCTGCTGCTATGGATGGTACGCCCACTATAGAAGAGCTTGAGGCGATGTCTGAGGCGAAGAAGAAAAAGAGTGCCGAGGAGAACGAAACCAAGGCTAAAGAAAACGAGGAGGCTCGCAAGGCTCGCGAAGCAGAAGAAGCCGCGAAGGCTGAAAGTGAAAAGAGAGATGACAATGCTCCGCCTCGTATGAAGGAATAACTTTAACGGGGCGTCCGAGAGGGCGCCCCGACTTTTTAAAATAACAACCGAAAGGATGAAAAACTATGGAAACCATTATCAAGACCGCGCGCGCGGAGGCTGTATGCAGAACCCTCGGCGGTGAGCTTATTTCTTACAAGCTTGACGGCAAAGAGTACGTTTGGGAGGGGGACGAAAAATATTGGAGCGGACATGCGCCCGTGCTTTTCCCTACCGTTGGTGCTACCTTCGAAGAAAGCGTAAAATTTGAGGGCGTTTCATATCCCCTCAAAAAGCATGGCTTTGCAAGAAAGATGGAGTTTAAGCTTGTCGAGGCTGCGGGGGACAAGACTGTGTATGAGCTTACCGATAACGAGGACACAAAGAAGGTATACCCGTACAGCTTCAAGCTCATTATTACTCACAAGATAAGTGACTGTGGCTTCAGAACCGAGTACAAGGTAGTCAACACCGATAAAAAGTCGATTTGCTTCTGCATCGGCGGTCACCCCGGCTTTGCCTGCCCGATGAATGAGGACGAGCAGTTCTCGGATTACAAGCTCGTGTTCGAAAAGGCTGAGAACGAGGATGTTATTTACACTACCAACTACGGCGGCGGTTATATCGATGCATCACTTCCTGCCGTTGATAAGTTGAGGGACACCAACGAATGGTCTCTCTGCCACGAGGACTACGATGTTGATGCGCTGCTTACTAAGAAGCTTCAGAGCCGCAAGGTAAAGCTTATACATAAGACTACCGGCAAGGGTATCGAGCTTGACTTTACCGGCTTCAACGCACTCGGTGTATGGACTCCCCCCGGAAAGAAAGCTCCGTTCGTTTGTATCGAGCCTTGGAATGGTCTTCCCGCACATCTCGGTGAAAGTGGCAACTTCGAGGATAAGCCTTACGCTATAACGCTTGATGTGGGTGAGGAATACACGGTCGGCTATACTGTTAAGGTTATTGAATAAGCGCTCTAGTTATCTTTTTGTGATATCGTGTAAGACGTATGTGTAAGTTTAACAAAAAGGACATCTTAATTTGTACGATATCACGATTGACATGTAACGAGAAAAAATGGTATAATTACAGTGTAACTATATGGCTTATGCGCACCATTGTATTTGCCATAAGAAAACGCATGTTTTTTGAAAGGAAAAAATTATGAAGAAATTAAGACTTATCGCGCTTCTTCTTGTTGCTATGCTTGCAGCATCCGCTTGTGGTGGAGATAGCGGCAATAATGATGGCAAGAATCCGGACAAAACTCCGTCAGGCGATACTGACAGCCAGCTTGGACTTCCCGAGCTTGACTACACCGGCGAAACCTTCCGCCTTATAACTGCAGAGGGCTATCTCAATGTTCCCGAGATGAACAGTAATAGTGATAGCGAAGAAAGTGATGCCACCGACGTAATCGGTCAGGCGAAGTATAAGCAGTTCCTTAACACAGCTGAGCGTCTTGGAGTTGACTTTGAGTTCTACGTAGCAACTCCCTATGAGATCGCTTCAACATGGGTATACACTGCTGTAAACTCTTGGTCTGATGACTACGATGCAGTGTTTACCGTTGACACCAATACCAGAATGATGGCTGAAATGGGCTTCTTTAAAACCCTCAGCGAACTTCCCTACATAAACCTTGATAATCCTTGGTGGAGTAAGGATTACATCGAGTCTGTATCTTTAAATCCCACCGACCCGTACCTGCTTTTCGGTAGTATTACTTACAACCAGGCAGTTGAGCGTATCTCCTGCGTATTCTTCAACAAGCGTCTCCTCGAAGAGATTCATGGCATGAAGGATACCGACCTTTACCAGCTGGTTCTTGACGGCAAGTGGACTATTGACAAATTGCTTGAGCTTTCAAAGGGCGTATACACTGACAACGGTGACGGTGTCAGAAACGCTCAGGACGTTTACGGCTACATCGCCAGCGGTCCCGAGTCGCTTAATGAGCTTGTATTTAGCTCCGGTCTTGAGTTCACCGGCCGCGACGAAAACGGTTTCCCCACCCTTCAGCTTAACAATGAGCGTTCCATCGGTCTTGCCGAAAAACTTCTTTCTCTGCTTAAGGATGTTGGTTACTGCGATACATTCAAGGATAATACAGAGGGTATCTACTTCCCGTACGCTCACCGCTTTGCAGAGGGTAAAGGACTCTTCCTCGTTCAGAGATTCTTCTCATCCTCAATAAATGCAGATATGGAAGATGATTTCGGTATGATTCCGATGCCTAAGTACGATGAGGACACCGAAGGATACAGAAGTATAGTAACGACCTTTGTAAACTGGGGTGCCGTTCCGGTAACTGCAGAAAGAACTGATATGGTTTCCGCAACTCTCGAGAGCCTTGCTTATGAGGGCTACAAGCATGTTGTTCCCGCATACTTCGAGAACACCCTCAAGCTTCGCTACACCCGTGGCGATCTTGGCTATGAGTCGCAGATGCTCGACCTTATCGTCGACGGCGTTAACACCGACTTTATCTACGTTAACACTCTCGGCGGTCTTGGCGACATCTTCTACGAAGTATTCCAGCAGGGTGAAAATGTATTCGCTTCTACCTACGACTCTTACGAGCGAGTAGCAAAGGTGAAGCTCGAGCAGATGATCGAAGCTGCACAGCAGTAATTAACGCGCAAAAATGCACCGCGCAAGCGGTGCATTTTTATCTTATAAACGAAAGAGCCGCTTACTCAGCGGCTCTTTTTCTTGTTTTTATATGCTTGCTACTATAGCAACAGCACCGGTTGAGTGCATGGAAAAATTCCCCATTCCTGCGGGCATATAGTAAGTTACGCCCTTGCAGAAGGGATATTTTTTACCGGTGTAGACTATCTCGCCTTCGCCATCGATGAACGTGACGGAAAGGAAACTCGATTTGTCTACAGTGAGCGAAAGCTCGGTGAACTCGTATTTGCTCGTGTTGAACTTATCGCATGAGCAGAGAAGCGAGGGAGTGATTTCTTTTGCGTTTGCAAAGCGGAGTGCTTCAATTTCTTTTTCCGTATAGTTTACGATAACATCTTTTGCCTTTTCAACGTGTGTTTCACGCGGCTTGCCGTCTTTACCGAGTCTGCCGTAGTCGTAAACACGGTAGGTTACGTTGGAATTTTGCTGAATTTCACAGATGAGTATGCCAGCGCCGATAGCGTGTACAAGTCCCGACGGAATAAAGTATACGTCGCCTGCCTTGACTTTAACGCGGTTCATAAATTTTTCAACGGTGTTATTTTTTACTGCCGCTTCAAACGCTTCGGGAGTGTAGTCCTTTGAAAGACCGTATACAAGCTCTGCGCCCTCATCTGCTTCAACTATGTACCACATCTCAGTCTTACCGAATTCGCCTTCATATTTAAGCGAATAATCGTCGGACGGGTGCACCTGAATGGAAAGCTTGTCGCAGGCGTCGATGAATTTTATGAGAAGCGGAAAACGGTCTCCATTGTAATTTTCACCGATAACGCCAAATCCTGCCTTTTCAATATACTCGCCAAGCGCCAAGCCTGCGTATTCGCCGTTTTCGATAACGTTCATGCCGTCGGGACGTACGGTGAGTTCCCAACTTTCGGCAAGCTTTTCAAACGGTGCGCTCTTGCCGTATTCGCACTTTAATTTGTCGCCGCCCCAAATAATTTCCTTAACTGCTGGCGCGAGTTTAATAGGATAAAGATTCATAATTTTCCTCCCAAAATGATAATGTATAATAGTTTTGATTCGGCAAATACTTTAAGTGTAAATTTCACTGAAGGTGAAATTTCAAAAATTGAGGCGTCAAACGCCAACAAGGAGATTTACGATGAACAACTCTAATAACCGTTACGAAAACAACCAGAACCAGAATCAGAACAACAATCAGAACAAGTCTTCTTCTCAGAACAAGTCCAGCCAGAACCAGAACAAGAGCGAGAACAAGTCCAGCCAGAACCAGAATCAGAACAAGTCTGACAACCGATTTTAAGTTCTACTATTAACAGTGAGTGCGCGGTGCTTTTGACACCGCGTGCTTTTATTTTGTGCGGGTACCTATTATCCCTTCTGCGACGGGAATATCACTTTTTGTGGTTATCTTGATGTTTTCCGAGCCGACGTCCACGAGCTTTACGCGAAAACCGACGTGCTCGGCAAGCGCGTTATCGTCTGTGGCGGTGAAGCCTTCTTCTTTTGAAACGTACGCCGCCGCGCGATAAACTTCCGTTTTAAATATCTGCGGCGTGGTGGCAAGCCAGAGGTTTTTACGCTCCACGGTTTCTGTGATAAAGCCGTTACTGTCAGCGCGCTTTACTGTGTCGGTGGCGCGCGATGCCGCAGTTGCCGCGCCGTGCTGATACGCCGCACGAAGGACAGCTTCGATATCCTCGGCGCGTATAAGGCATCTCGCGCCGTCGTGTATAGCCACGAATTCACTCTTATCGTTTATTGCTTCAAAGCCGTTTAGAACAGACTCCTGGCGTGTGTCGCCGCCGCTGACTACGGCTGTGATTTTTGTGAGATTGTATTCGCTTTTGTATCGGTCGTACTCGCACATTTCTTCTTCTCTTGCGACGATGATTATTTCGTCAATCATATCGCATTTTTCAAATGCCGTGAGTGTACGCACGATAACGGGAATACCGCAAAGCTCGAGATGCTGCTTTGTCTTGCCCGATGTGTCCTGCATACGTGTACCCTTGCCTGCCGCCACGATTATAGCCGACGTGAAATGCGGCTTGCTCGCGATCTTTGAGAGTGTACGGACGAGCGAAGCGATGTCTTTTGCGGATATTTTCATCTGCATCATCTCCTTTGCGTTTTCTTGATATATCTATTATAGCACAAAATCTCGCCGATGAGTGAACAAAATTAAAATTTCCTCGCAAAATAAAAACGGCACCGCGTTTTGCGGTGCCGTACTTGTTAGTTTTCAAAATATTCGATTACGAAATCGGGTACTCTGCCGAGAAGGAACGGGAAGGTGTGGGAAGTGTTGTAGTCGTAAATTTCAGACTTTTCCTTGTCTTCTATCACAATAGTTTCGTTTCCGTCCTCGTCGTAGTAATACTGAACGTTGTTTGCGTCGGTTACCGAAATTTCGTAGTATGCACGGTAGCTTGTGTCAATCAGAGTGAACGGGGAAACGTAATTGTTGGTGGGAGATGTCGAGCACTTGAGTGCTTCGATTATCTGCGCCTTATCGGTTACGATAAGCTCCTTTTTCTCTCCGTTTTCATACTTGGTTATCTCAAGCTTGCCAATAGCCTCGGCAAGACCTTCGATAAGCTTGTCGGGCGTCTGGTTGAGTATGCCCTTGTCCACATAGTGGTCCACGAGCCCCGTCATCGAATTAAACAGCGTATAGCGCGCGTAG
>JAZNLM010000065.1:0-3297 GCA_045579105.1 Candidatus Flemingiibacterium sp. | reverse complement strand
AATATGCTATAATATTTACAACGTTAACAAAAAATGGGGAAATGCATGA
This sequence comes from Candidatus Flemingiibacterium sp., assembly GCA_045579105.1. Classification (GTDB taxonomy): domain Bacteria; phylum Bacillota; class Clostridia; order Oscillospirales; family CAG-272; genus Flemingiibacterium. The sequence continues at coordinate 3,248 of JAZNLM010000065.1, read as the reverse complement.
ATATCAAAGTAAAAAAATTGTCGTTAGATGAGGTAAAAGCGCTGAAAAAAGAGAAAAAGCGCAACCCTAAAAAACCGAATATTTTTTGGCGTACGCTTTTGAAAATTTTGTCCTCTATCGACTTGAAAAATACCGATTTCAGCGTGGAAAAAGTGGGTATGGAAAAACTCGGCAAAAAACAACCGTGTTTGGTGCTGATGAACCACACTTCCTTTATCGATTTGAAAATTGCGGAATACACGCTGTACCCTCGCCCTCTCAATATCGTAACGACCAAAGACGGGTTCATCGGGCTGGATTGGCTGCTTCGTCAAATCGGGTGTTTCCCCACACGGAAATTCACCCCGGAACGCAGTTTGATAACGCAGATGAAATATTGTTTAGAAAAGTTAAAAACTTCCGTTTTAATGTTCCCCGAGGCAAGTTACAGCATCGACGGCACGGCGACAACGCTGCCCGAAGCGCTTGGGAAGTGCCTGAAATACTTGGGAGTTCCCGTAGTGACGCTGATTTCGACGGGCGCGTATTCCCGACAGCCCTTGTTTAATAATTTACGCAGAAGAAAGGTGAAAGTTTCCGCAAAGATGGAGTATTTGCTCTCGCCTGAGGACGTGCAAAACATGTCCGCGCAGGAAATTAACGAGAAAGTCAAAGAAGCCTTTTCCTTTGATGCGTACAGGTGGCAACGGGACAACAACGTCTTAATTACCGAGCCCGACCGCGCGGAGGGGCTGGATAGAATTTTATATAAGTGCCCTTGCTGTTTGGCGGAAGGGAAAACGGTAGGGAAAGGCGATACGCTCACCTGCGAGGCGTGCGGAAAGGAGTACGTTTTGACGGAAACGGGTGCGATGCAGGCGAAAAACGGTGAAACAGAGATTGACCATGTCCCCGATTGGTACGCTTGGGAGCGCGCTTGCGTAAGGCAAGAGCTGTTGGACGGAACGTACCGCTTGGACGACGAAGTGGACGTTTATGCGGTGGTGGATACCAAGGCTTTATACCAAATCGGCGTGGGGCGGTTGGTGCATACCGCGGACGGGTTCGTGCTTTACGACACCAAAGGGGAAGTCATTTACGCGCAAAAGCCCCTCTTTTCGTATAGTTTGAACGCGGATTTCTTCTGGTATGAGATAGGCGACGTTGTGTATATAGGAAACAGCGACATAACGTACTGTTGTGTGCCGAAAAATTTGCGCAACGTGGTGGCGAAAACTCGGCTTGCCGCAGAAGAATTGTATAAACTGAAAAAAGCAGAGCAACTGTAACGGATAATGCATTAAAAAAGACCTGTCCTTTGATATGCACCCCAAAAGTTAGACAAACTTTTGGAGGTGCATATTTTTATGAGAAAGAAAGGAACGAAGAACAAAAATTACTCGCCAGAATACAAAATATCTGTTATACTAGATATGCGAACTCATCATTTGGGGTATAGAGAAACGGCACGCAAGTATAATTTAGGAAATAATGAGAGTCAAGGAAAAAATCTTGCTCAAAGTTGGGAACGCATATATTTGGAAGAAGGAGAAGCAGGCTTTTACATAGAAAAGCGTGGCAGAACAACAAAGATGGATAATCCCAAAAAAGGCAGACCGAGAAAGAAAGCGTTAGACAAACAAGTAGAAAACGATTTAATAGCAGAGCTGCAAAAGCTCAAAGAAGAAAATGAATACTTGCGAGCGGAGAATGCCTACATAAAAAAATTGAGTGCCTTAATTGCAGCGGAAGAACAAAAGAAAAGCAAAAAGCAGAAATAGTTACGCAATTAAGGCAAGAATTTCCGCTGGAAAGTTTATTAAAAATCTCAAAGATAAAACGAAGCACGTATTATTACCACTTAAAGGCAAGCAAACGGGATAAATACGCCGTGGAAAAAGAAGAAATATTAAGTATATATACGGAAAATGGCAGTAAATATGGATATCGTAGAGTATATTTAGAGCTTCGAGAAAAGGGATACATAATCAATCATAAAACAGTATTAAAACTGATGAGATTCTTGGAAATAAAAGGAAAGAAACGCAAGAATGATAAGTATCATTCCTATAAAGGGACGGTGGGAGAACTTGCAGAGAATTTATTAAACCGAAACTTTGAAGCAGAGACTCCTTTTGAGAAACTGACTACCGACGTAACGCAATTCAATGTTTGCGGAGAAAAAGTGTATTTTTCACCTGTAATGGATTTGTATAACCGAGAAATCTTATCTTATTCCATTTCACGCAGTCCGAATTTTGAACAAATTCGGGAAATGTTAGCTGGGTTATTTGAGAAATTACCAAGCAACGCAAGACCATTATTCCATTCGGATCAGGGCTGGCAATACCAGCACGCTGAATACCAAAGACTTTTGAAAGAACATAATATAACGCAAAGTATGTCAAGAAAAGGCAATTGTATGGATAACGGAGCAATGGAAAATTTCTTTGGACGATTGAAGGTAGAGATGTTTTACGGGGAAACATTCCAAAGTGTGGATGAATTCATCCACACTTTGGAAGAATACCTTTTGTATTATAATAACAAAAGAATTATTCTTAAATTGAAAATGAGTCCTGTACAATACAGAACTCACTCTCAAATTTCTTAAAATTAAATTTAATTTTTTGTCCAACTTTTGGGGTTCACTTCAAAGATGGTAAGGTTGTTTTTTATCGTAACTTATTGTTTTTTAAGTTTTACTGGTTTGGTCGAGTTCTTGTTTGGTATATTGAAATGCATGCCAAATTGGAGCGATGTACGCTTTAAAAATAGGGTTATATCGTTTCGACATTAATTAGATTAGAGTTGCCGCTGCGCCCATCAGGTGTTCCGCCGGTAATGACAATAATATCTCCCTTCTTCACTAAACCGCTTTTTTTTGCGAGCTGTTTGGCAAAATAGAATAAGATGTCGATAGAAGTATATTCATCGGCAATGGCAGGCCATACGCCCCAGCTTAATGCTAATTGCCTATAAGCATGAATATCGGTTGTCATACCGATAATATTAATATTAGGGCGGAAACGGGATACCTTTCTTGCGGGCGCGCCTGTTCGTGTGCATACAACAATCGCTTTTGCATTTAAATCCTTTGCGAGGGTGGCGGCTGAATGGGATAAAGCCTCCGCGGTGGTGCTAATTTGGAAATCGTCAATAATTTGAATATATTCAATGTGCTGTTCTGCATTTTCTACAATTTTCGCCATTGCATTTACGGATTGTACGGGGAAGTTGCCCGCAGCGGTTTCACCGGAAAGCATAAC
>JAZNLM010000064.1:0-19804 GCA_045579105.1 Candidatus Flemingiibacterium sp. | reverse complement strand
AGTTACCAACGTACAGTCCGTACTCACCAGTTGTTTCGTCGTACCAGAAGTCGAACATCAGCAGTACTCCCTCTTTATTACGAAGCTCGGGATCGGTGAAAACAAGATGATATGCGCCACCAACTTCTCTAACCCCCGTTTTCTCCGTGTCAAGCACAAGATCCTTGTCGTATCCCGAAACACTTGCAAGCACCTTGCCGTACTCGTCGAGGAAACGTATCTCGCTGCCAACGCTCACCGCCGCACCGAAGGTTGAAAGATCGTGTATCTTTTCGCATTTTATAGGTGCAGACGGAACGCCAGTCTTGCCGTAAACCACGTATTCTTCCTTGCCCTCGGGCTTTGCTATTATCTGCATCGTATGAAGCATGGTGTACTTGTCGAACGTAGCTATCTTATCAAATCCGCCGTCGCTTTCGTCATATTTATACAAGCTTCCACGGTGGAACATCAATGTGCGGCCGTAATCGTAGTCTATAACTGTAGGTGCACCCAAAAAGCCGATAAATGTGCTGTTAGCTCCGACAAGCCAGTGTGCGTTCGGGTTTACCTCGGAGCGATAAAGATCATATTCACCGAAGTATGCTGCCTCAGGCGTATATGTTGCACCGTCCACACCGCAAAAATACGCACCGTTTGCGTCAACTCTGACAGGCTCAGCTAAAAATGTACGCTTATTCTGCCCGTCATTACTGTAGAGAATTGTTATCTCGCCAATCTCTTTAATCAGATCGCTGATTCGATGATTGAGCCTCAAAACACCGTTCTTATCGCAGATCGCGGAAATGGCGTTAATTCTATCCGAGCCGTACGGGAGCTTGTAGCAAGCGTCGCCCGATCTGAAGTAGTAGTTATTACCTTCGATGATAAACTCAAGGTCCTCAGCAGAGCCGTAAACGCTTCCCATAAAGTTGTTCTGTGTCGGAGTTTCGACCTTTTCCGCACGGAAATACGAGCGTGTAATACCGAAGTCCTCAGCAAAGGTTATCGTAGCACCTTTGTTAAGCGGCTCCACGGACACGACCTCACCGTAAATCATACCAATCTGCGCCAAATCGCCGTCGTATACCACACCGTCGAGAATAATATAGTCGCCGTGATAAGCATATTGAGCGTACTCATCTGCGGTATTCTCAAAGCCGTTGCTGTCTGTGAGTTTAGCGAGCTGATATTTGCCGTTATCCTTCTTATCTACGAGGACGTAGTTATACTTGATATCGCCGTTTTCATCGAAATATCCGAGCTTTTGGCAGTCCTCATACAAGCCGACAAGCGACTTTTCCTCGGTTTTGTAAAGCGCATAGCCGTTAGAGGCTTTTGTGAGCGTATACGCATCGCCCTGCTTGATAACCTCGCCCGCGATAATGCCGTTTTGAGGGTTATAAACGTCCACAAAATCGGGTTTATCCTTGCAGGAAGCCATTGTGAGAACAAGAGCCGCAAGTGTGAGCGCGAAGAGTATTTTTTTCATTGTACGTCCTCCTTATATGAATTAGTAATGTATTACGTCGTCAAATCTGCCGTCATACTCGCCTATGTCGGTGACGGTTTCATCCTTGCCTATGCGAACAAGCCTATCAGCCTTACGCGCGATAATATCGCCGCCTTCCTCAATTTCAAAATCCGTTACTCCTTCGCAAAGGATCTTGAAATCGTGCGTTAAAAATGTTTCGGGAAGCTGTACGTCGTACGGCCAAAATACGGGGAACCCGCCGATTTCGCTAACAGTACCACAGCCGTCAAACACCACCGTACCGCTTGAGTCAAGCCCCCAGCAAGCGCGAGCACTGTAGGACACAAGAACTCTGTAGCCTTCAAAAGTGCCTTTATCCCACCTCTCTACACCGTATACTCCCTCGAAAACGGAATTGTTTTCAACTCTGATTCGGCGGCATTTGTATATGTCACCGTCGAGGAACAGACAATCCACACCCGCGTAGGTTTCGGTTACCGCAAGATAATCAGTTGTATCATCTTTTCTCGGGATAATACTGTAACCGTCTGTTATTGGGTATTCAATCTCAAGTCTGTGACTGCCGGTGTTCCAGTTCCAATGGTAATGGTAGAATATCATATCGCCGCCGTTTCTGACGAAAAAGGTGAATATCCACTTTCCCTCTTCAGCACTACCGGACGGCTCCAAAAAGCTTGCTGACGGATCTATTTCATCGAGATATGCGAGAATATCACCGTTTCTGTCCACCACAGTCAGTGTGTTGTAAGGTTCTGAACTAAGGCTTTCGTTTTGCACTGATGTAATAACAAGCGCAAAATCGCCCTCGCTCACGATTTCACAAACTCCCGTGAACTCGCCGAGCGAAAGTACAGAGCCGTCTGCATCTATGCGAAGGAGCTCACACATTGCGTCCTTGCCGCGGTACGCGAGAATACTTCTGCCGCTTATTTCTCTATATCCCTCTACCTTAATGATAGGGGTAAATTCAGTGTCGAATATAGTATATCCATTACCAGGGTAGTTCGCCTCGAACACCGGGAAGTTCCACGCCTCACGGAAAGTACCGCTTCCTTCAAAAATGATATCATCGCCGCGCATAATACGGGATTTATCGTAGTACTCGTTCTTAATATAATAGTCGTACTCACCGAAGCTTTGCTCAAGAACATATGATTCGTCTGTGTCGGAAGCATCTGTATCTGTCACATCTATATCAGAACATCCGCATAAAAGCGCGCCGCATAAAAGCAGTGTCAAAAGCGTACGTTTCATTGATTTTATCCCCCTTGGGCTTTAGTACTTTAATAGACGAAGAAACTTTAATTTTGTTCCGTATTTTTTCAAAAATTTTCAAATATTTTTCGCCTATACAAAAAGTCGGCGGTGAAACCACCGCCGACCAAAAAATCAAACATTAAATCTAAAGAGAACGATGTCGCCGTCCTTGATAACGTACTCCTTGCCCTCGCTTCGAACAAGACCTTTTTCCTTTGCCGCCGCCATCGTGCCGCACGCCATTAGGTCGTCGTAAGCGATTATCTCGGCACGAATAAAGCCGCGCTCAAAGTCAGAGTGTATCTTACCTGCCGCCTGTGGTGCTTTCGTACCCTTTGTTATCGTCCACGCGCGAACTTCCTTAGGTCCTGCCGTGAGGTAGGAGATAAGACCAAGCAGTGCGTAACTTGCCTTAATAAGGCGGTCAAGACCACTCTCAGCTATGCCGAGGTCAGCAAGAAACTCTGCGCGCTCATCGCCTTCAAGCTGTGCGATCTCCGCTTCGATACCCGCGCAGATAGGCATAATCTCTGCCTTTTCGCTCGCAGCGTACTCGGCAAGACGGTTATATCCAGCGTTATCGGACATATCACTGCCGATAGCGTCCTCTGATATGTTAGCCGCGTAAATAACGGGCTTCATCGAGAGAAGCTGACACTCGTACATTATAGCAAGCTCGTCCTCGGTGTATTCAAGCGCACGGGCACACTTGCCATCAGTAAGCCCTGCCATTACACGTTCGAGAAGCGCAAGCTCCTCGCCGAGCGACTTGTCGCCCTTCATCGCCTTCTTTACGCGGTCAATACGTCTTTCGAGCATTTCGATATCGGCAAAAATAAGCTCCATATTGATAGTTTCAAGGTCGCGCATCGGGTCGATAGAGCCGTCAACGTGAATTATGTTTGAGTCCTCGAAGCAACGTACCACATGGATTATCGCATCACACTCACGAATGTGCGAGAGGAACTTATTACCAAGACCTTCACCCTTGGAAGCGCCTTTTACAAGACCTGCGATGTCAACGAATTCGATAACCGCAGGCGTATACTTTTCAGGATTATACATCTCCGCAAGCTTATCAAGTCGCGTATCGGGAACTGCAACCACGCCAACATTCGGATCAATGGTGCAGAAAGGATAGTTCGCAGACTCTGCGCCTGCGTTAGTTATAGCGTTAAATAAGGTGCTCTTGCCGACATTCGGCAGACCTACTATACCGAGTTTCATATTTTTTTGTATCTCCTTGGTTGTCTTTTCAACTTAATTATATCATATTGCGAAAGTTTTTTCAAGCGCTTTGCGTAAAACTTCCAACATATTTTAATTATTCACGTCTGTATTTATTCACGCGGAATTTCACCCGTTACAATAGCATATCCAACAGCGTTGTAGTCGCCGTCGATCGCTATAAGCATAACCTCGTTGTGAGATCCGAGATCCTCCTCGAATATGGGATGAGAGTTCCATATTTCATAAGGCAGTCCAACGTAGGGAGCAATGAACATACCTTCATTTTTCCAAAGTTCGGTGTAGAATTTCACCTCTTCGTATACTGTCTTCGGCGACCACGATGATACATTTTCACCCCATGACGCTATAATAACGTCACGCACACCAGAGATATTGACGAACCCGGTAATAGTCATCGTACCGATTGAACCCGGATTGAGAGAAATAGTTTGCATGTCCATAGTACGCGTATAACTAACGTTTTCTATCACTATTTGGGGAATCTCGTGCCAAGACTCCTCGGCTACAGCTGTCGTTTCAGCTGTCGTTTCAGCCGTCGTTTCGGCGGTGGTTTCGGTCGGTTCGGTAACAACCTCTGTGTCCGCTTCTGTGTCCGCTTCTGTTTCTGCTTCAGTGTCCCCTTCTGCATCTACCTCTGTGTCAACAGCCGGCGCTGTATCAGATTCAGTATCCGGCGCGGTGTTCGGCGAAATACTCTCGTCCGATGTACCGACGGGCGTGTTTGCGACGCCGTCAACCCTATCTAAAATTTGCGATTGTGCCTCACAGCTCGTGAGTATAAGCAGGCAAACTACAATTATTCCTATAAATTTTTTCATCATTATCTCCGTCAATCTATGGTATTGCCACATTTAGGTATTGTACGTTAATTATACTCCAAAATTCGCACGATGTCAATATAATATCAAAAGACCGATTTCACCCCAAAAACTTTTGGATTTTTTCAAAAACCCCTTGACTTTACCGGTGTAAAGTGATATAATAAGCACAATAAATGCTACGATCAGAAACAAGTACACTCTATGTGAACCTACAGAGAGTTGCCGGTTGGTGCAAGGCAATGGGGATCTCGGGTCGAATTCATTCTGCGAGCAGCGCACCGAACGAACAGTCAGACTGTTTTCAGTAGGCTGCGACGGGAGTTCCCGTTACAGGGCTACGGTATGTTAGTACCGAACAAGGCCGCTGTCGTGAGATAGCGGTAAACTGAGGTGGTACCACGGGAATAAAATTCTCGTCCTCTGTATCTTTGGGATGCAGAGGCTTTTTTGTTTTAAGACCTCTTACATCCACAATCACAAGGAAGGATGAAAACAATGGCACAGAATTATTATCAAAAAGAAGCTGAAACTATGTCGTGCGAAGAAATGCGCGCCCTTCAGTCAGAAAAGCTCGTCAAACAGGTAAAACACGTTTATGAAAACGTCCCCTATTACAAAGCACTTATGGATGAAAAGGGTGTAAGCCCCGACGACATTAACGGAATAGAGGATCTTCACAAACTTCCCTTCCTTCAGAAGTCCGATCTGCGTGATGCATATCCGTACGGACTTTTGGCAAAGCCACTTTCCGAATGTGTAAGAATACACTCCACATCGGGAACGACCGGACGCCGCGTTGTAGCTTTCTACACACAGCACGACGTTGACCTTTGGGAAGATTGCTGTGCACGGGCTATCGTTGCGGCAGGCGGAACTAAAGAAGACGTTTGTCAGGTTGCATACGGATATGGACTGTTCACCGGCGGCGCCGGACTTCACGGCGGTTCGCACAAAGTCGGCTGTCTTACACTTCCGATGTCCTCGGGTAACACCGAACGTCAGATACAGTTTATGAACGATCTCGGGGCAACGATCATCTGCTGCACGCCGTCTTATGCGGCTTACATAGGCGAGAGCCTTAAAGAACAGGGTTACAAGCCCGAGGATATCCCGCTTAAAGCAGGTATCTTCGGAGCAGAGCCGTGGACAGAGGAGATGCGCCGTAATATCGAAGAAACGCTTGGTATCAAGGCATATGACATTTACGGCCTTACCGAAACGTCCGGCCCCGGCGTAGCATTCGAATGCTCGGAGCAGACGGGTATGCACGTAAATGAGGACCACTTCTACCCAGAAATTATTGATCCCGAAACGGGTGAGGTTCTCCCTGATGGTGAAAAGGGTGAGCTTGTATTCACCGCGCTCGACAAAGAAGCGTTCCCACTTCTCCGATACCGCACACGTGACATATGCGTACTCTCGCGTGAAAAATGCTCATGCGGCAGAACGCTTATCAAAATGGCAAAGCCTATGGGACGTACGGACGATATGCTCATCATCCGCGGCGTAAACGTGTTCCCGAGTCAGATCGAAACGGTACTTTTAAACGAGGGTTATCAGCCGAACTATCAAATAGTAGTTGACCGCGTAAATAATAACGACACCTTCGAAGTAAACGTTGAAATGAATCCCGATCAGTTCACCGACATTGTAAGTGATATTCTTAAAATGGAAAAATCGCTTACAGAAGCCATGAAAATTATGCTTGGAATAAATCCCACGGTGCATCTCGTTGCGCCGAAGTCTATCACTCGCAGTGAAGGCAAGGCAGTACGTGTAATCGACAAACGCAAGCTTATATAAAGGAAGGAGTATAATTATGGCAATCAAGCAGATAACTGTTTTCGTTGAAAACAGGCAAGGTACGCTCGTGTCCGTAACGGAAACGCTAGCGAACAGCGGTGTAAATCTCCGTGCTCTTTCAATCGCAGAAACCGAAGATTTCGGCATACTCCGTCTTATAGTCAACGGCGAAGAAACTGCTGAAAAGGCGCTGTCCGATGCGGGATATCTTATAAAAGTAACCGAGGTTGTCGGTGTGAAGATAGGTGATGCTCCGGGCAAGCTTAATTCCGCGCTTCGCGTTCTCTCTGATGTGGGAATAAACGTTGAATATATGTACGCTTTTATGCTGCGCACCGAAAAGCACGCTTATATGGTGCTTCGCGTTGCGAATAACGCGGCGGCAGAAGCGGCACTTGTGGACGCAGGCTTCCACCTTGTAACAGATGCGGATATCGCAAAATTATAATGAAAAAATCGGACGACTTTAATCGTCCGATTTTTTGTTCACATGCATTCGCGCCAAAATATGGGCTGACCTCTCGGTCAGCCCATATTTTTATTTATTCTCTCCGCGAAGCTCTACACGGCGAATCTTGCCGCTTATCGTCTTGGGAAGCTCATCCATAAACTCAACTATACGCGGATACTTATATGGCGCGGTGTGAGTCTTGACGTACTCCTGAATCTCCTTCTTAAGCGCGTCATTTCCCTCTTTGCCCTTAACGAGCACGATAGAAGCCTTTACAACCTGACCGCGAATCTCGTCGGGAGCTGCGGTAATTGCACACTCGAGAACATACGGAAGCTCCATTATTACCGACTCGATCTCAAACGGACCAATGCGGTAGCCACTCGACTTGATAAGGTCGTCGGTACGTCCCACGTACCAATAGTAGCCGTCCTCGTCCATCCACGCGGTATCGCCCGTGTGGTAGTAGCCGTCGTGCCATGCTTCCTTGGTCTTTTCTTCGTTTGCATAATAGCCGAGGAAAAGTCCGCACGGAACATGCTCTGCGGTACGGATGCAAATTTCACCCGTTTCACCAACTGCACATCTCTTGCCATCGGGATCGAGAATCTGAACGTCGTAAAGCGGACTCGGCTTGCCCATTGATCCAGGCTTGGGTGTCATCCCAACAAGGTTAGCAAGCGCAAGTGTGGTTTCGGTCTGACCGAAGCCTTCCATAAGCATAACTCCTGTGGCCTTTATCCACTGCTGCCATACCTCGGGGTTGAGTGCCTCACCCGCGGTAGTAGAATATTTGATGCTCGAAAGATCATACTTCGAGAGATCCTCTTTAATAAAGAATCGGTACATCGTAGGCGGTGCGCAGAATGTGGTGATGCCGTATTTCGCAAACATCGGCATAATATCGTGCGCCTCGAACTTGTTGAAGTCGTAGGTAAATACAGCCGCTTCGTTAAGCCACTGACCGTAGTACTTACCCCAGAGCGCCTTACCCCAACCCGTGTCGGAGATTGTGAAATGAAGTCCGTTCGGATCTACGTTGTGCCAATATTTAGCGGTGATAAAGTGACCGAGCGCATATTTACAGCTATGCGTTGCAATTTTCGGATATCCGGTAGTACCTGATGTAAAAAACATGAGAATAGGATCGTCCCCGCACGCAGTATCATCGGTGCGTTCGTAGATGTCAGAGAAATATTCGAATTCTTCAAATTTTCTCCATCCGTCCATTTCCTTGACTTCATTTCCACAACAAAGGATTTTTGTCTTGATCGACTCACATTTTGCCGCACCAAGCTCTGCCTGATGCGCAACGTCGCCGTCTGCGGTACAGATAACCGCAGATACGCCCGCCGAATTAAAACGGTACTCGAAATCATGCTCAACAAGCAGATTCGTCGCGGGAATGATAACAACTCCCATCTTGTGAAGCGCAGTGATAGTAACCCAAAACTGCCAATGGCGCTTTAAAACTACCAGAACGCGGTCACCCTTTTTGATACCGAGTGACTCGAAATAGTTTGCAGCCTTTGCAGAAAGCTTTGCCATATCACCGAAGGTGAAACGGCGTTCTGTCTTGTCTGCAGACAGATGAAGCATAGCGAGCTTATCGGGATTTTTCACCGCGATTGCATCCACAACGTCAAAACCGAAGTTGAATTTATCCTCGTTTTTGAAGGAAATGGAGTTAAGCACGCCTTTATCGTCAAGCGTGGTTTCGATGAAGTTCTCCCAAACCGCTCCAGTCCTTTCCTCAGAAACAATGGTAGGGGTTTTTACAATAGTGGGTGCCTCATAATCATACGCCTTACCCTCGGCATCGATTACAACCGCGAGAAACTTGCAGTCGCCACTATACGCCACCATACCATGAGGCGTACCGCTGTTGTAGTAAATAGAGTCGCCCTCGGAAAGCACCTCGACGTGGTCATCAATCTGTACCTTGAGCTTACCCTCAAGGATATAGTCAAACTCCTGTCCATCGTGAGTTGCGAGCTTTATCGGCTTATCAGCCTCACCCTCGTGATAAGTTGCAGTAACAACGAACGGCTCGGCAGTCTTATTTTTAAAAAGCGGCGCTAAATTATTGTATCTGAAGCCCTTCCGGCGTACAATCGGAAGTCCCTCTCCTGATTTTGTAACAGAGAAAGAGGAAAGCGTTGGGCTTGAGCCTTTGAGAATATCAGTAGCATCAACCCCGAAGGTCTGTGCGCATTTATGTATAAATGTAAAGCTAAAATCGGATTCGCCAGCCTCAACGGAAATATACTCCGCCTCACTGACCCCCGTACGTTCTGCCATTTCTGCAGTAGAAAGCCCCATGATTTCACGGAGTGCCACAAGTCGCTCGGCAATTTCTCTCAATTTGTTTTCCATAACAATTCCTCCAAAAATAAATAGATTATTCGGAAGGTAAGCATAGCGCAGTTTGTGCGGTAAACAAAAAACGCCCCAAAGCAGGTTAAACCCAAGCTTTGAGACGGAATTTTAACTATTCCGCGGTACCACTCAAATTGCGTTTTCACGCCTCTTTACGGACTCCGACAAGCCCTCTGCTCTTACGCGGCATCACGTGGAAGTCTACTTACCGCAATGGCTTTCGGTTCCAAGCTCGGAAGTGATTGGTTACAAAGGAACACCGCATCGGCTCGCACCACCCGCCGACTCTCTGAAGGGGTAAAACCTTAACCGTCTTCGTCATAGCCTTTATTTATATAGCATTATAGCACACTAAAGTGGATTTGTCAAGAGTTTTTCTAAAAAATTTTGTATTGACATACAGCGCCTTTTGGTATATCATATTAGTACATACAAATCAGTACGGAGAATAAAAATGACCGAAAACAAAAAGATCAAATGGAAAGGCGGCACTTTGCTCGCTCCCCTACCTGCAGTTATGGTAAGCTGCGGCACTCTCGATAAACCCAACGCTATAACCGTAGGTTGGACGGGTATCATCAACTCTGATCCGGCGAAAACATACGTGTCCATACGTCCGTCACGTTACTCATATGAGATAATCAAGCAAACGGGCAAATTCGTTATTAACTTAACCACCGAAGACCTTGCACGCGCCACAGATTTCTGCGGTGTGCGTTCGGGACGTGATATTGATAAATTCGAAAAATGCAATATGACCGCCGTACCCGCTCACGAGCTTGAGGACACACCCGTTATAGCGGAAAGCCCGATAAACCTAGAGTGCCGCGTTTACGATATCGTACCACTCGGCACACACGATATGTTCCTTGCCAATATCGTTGCCGTGAACGTTTCACCGGAACTGCTCGATGAAAAAGGTGCGCTTCATCTTGAACGCGCAAAGCTTATTGCATACTCCCACGGCGATTATTTCGCTCTCGGCAGAAAGATTGGTGACTTCGGCTTCTCGGTGCGCAAAAGGAGTACTGAAAAGCGCCGCAAAGCTGCACACAACAACAATAATAGAAATAAGAAACGGCGGAAATAAACCGCCGTTCCTTTTATTTTATTCGTGTTTAATAATCGAAATTAGGGGTCAATTTAGACATAGGATACTTCTCAATGCTATTGGTATCAACAACAACTTCGTCTGCAAAAGGAGTGATAAGCTCACTCATAGCAAGATTTACGACAGTTGCACGCAGTGAATCGAACATTGCAGCAGCATACGTCTCGTCCTTCCAAGCGCTGTCTATAAGCTCGTAGCACTTGACTAAATACCAGCCGTTATCAGTTTCAACGCTCTTTATATCGCCAACTTCCAAAGTAGAAAGGAGAACGCGAACCTCGGTAGGAACAAAAGTGGAGGAAGAGGTTATATAATAACCGTCGGGAAACTTCTTCATACCAGACTCCATCGTATACTGTTCAAGAAGAGCCTCAAAATCTTCACCGCCGTTTATTATTCTGTCCTTGATTCCCTCAAAAAGCTCCTTCTTCTGAACACACTCTTCTTCGGTCATATCGCGGGTAACGAACTTCTGAGTATCGTTGTCAAAAACAGGCTCGCCTTTTGCGTCATATACATAATCCTGCGTCTTGTGAATGAATATAAACTTGCAGCGCTGATAGTTTTCTTTGTAGTACTTCTCTATATCCTCATCGGTGATTGGTTTTGTACCATTCTCCCCAAAAAGATAATCCTGAAGCCTTGATACTTTGATGGAATCGGTAAGCACACTTCTCACAGTAGCAATGTCAGAGCCGTACTTTGAAAGCTCTTTTTCAAGCTGAGCCTCGCTTCCTACAGTATCAATAAGCTTGTTTATGCGCTCATCTATAGTTGCGGTGTCTTCAGCGGTTACGGTAAGTCCGTACTCGTCAAAAAGCTGTGTGTACATCGCGATGGACATTATGTTAGAGAGCGCCATCGCACCAAGATAGTCGCCAACGGTAGCTCCGTTGCCCATATCCTGCTCCCAGATAGCGGGGTTGTCAACTCCAAATCCGAAGTAAGAAGCCAGATAAAGAGCCTTGAAGTGGGACATCATATAAATATACTTATTCTGGTCAACCACTGTGTCGCGGAACGTGATAAATGCATCCGTGCTTGTACCGCATCCAACGGCAAAGGTAAGTACGGTGCAGAGCGCTAATATTAACGCTACTATTCTGGATATTTTCATTTTTTGTTCTCCTGAATGATAGATAATATAGTACAACCTTTATTATATAACATTTTTCGCGCTTTGTCTATAGTATTTTCAAAATTTACATACTATGCATTTTTTGTACGAGGAACATCAAGGAAGGCGACTTTGATTGAAAGGCTATCCTGTATGACGCAAAGTATTTGAACATAACCGATATCACCCCGCTGTATGTAGGATATCGCACACGAAGCTATCCGCGCTCTCAAGGCTATAAATGAGCTTGGCGAAATTGACCTCAAATGCTAAAAGAACATCCCGATAAGGTATGACACATTATCCGAATGTTAAGACGGGCTCTACCACTCCATTCTAATCCAAGTACGCTAACCGAAATCTGTGGCACGCTGGTATCAACGACGGTAAGGAATTCTATCTCAGCCGTATTTACAATATCACCGATATCATTAACCGCATTGGCAGCTACGGTACGAGCAAAATCGCAAGATAAATCTCAAATAATGAAAAATGACCGCCAAACACTCGGTGGTCATTTTATTTTTAAAGTGATTCAACACTCTTTACAGTCAGCGTGTCACCTAGTACAGTGAATTTTATCTCAAATCCCGCAAATTTAAGTCCGAAAACTCGCTCACTGTCGCCTGCGCGCACCGCAGGGCGCGGGTCGTCAGCGAGGAGTATCATCACAGCCTCATGCTTATTGTGAGGAAGCTTTGAAAGTAGTGACTGTGGAAAATCAACCGTCAGCTTTGCTCCAAAAACGTCTTCGGCAAAGCCGCCAGAAGCACCGTCAATCGAATCGGCGTACGGCAGATACGGCTTGATGTCGTATATCGGCGTACCGTTTACCATATCAGCGCCCGTCACAACGAGCACGTGACCTACGTTTGGCGTGTGCTCCACGCGTACAAGCTTCACCGCAGAGAGACCTATTGGATTCGGGCGAAACGGTGCGCGCGTTGCAAAAACACCCATCCGTTTATTACCGCCAAGGCGCGGCGGACGTACCGTGGGTGAGAATTCGTCGCGAACAGACTCGGAAAACTCCCAAATAAGCCACAGATGCGACCAATCCTCGATTCCGCGAATAGCCTCCGGAAAACGGTATTCCTTTTCAAAAACGATACGCGACTCCAGCATATTAAGTATACCACTTTGACGCGGTATGCCGAATTTGTCGGGAAAATCTGTGTATATTTTTGCGATGTGTTTCATCGTGTTTTATCCTTTCCCCTCTGCCGCGAGGTAATGCTTTAATACCTCACACACGTCGTAAAGTGGGCGTGTGCCTTTTATTTTGTAGTCAACGCTGACTCTTCCGGACATTCGGAACGTAAGATTTACGTTTGCATCTGATGCCGCCTTCGCCCAGCGCATCGCATCAAGGGCTTCGGGCAAAACGGATATGGTTTCGCCATGGTGCTCTATTTTCGGTATTCTCGCCTTTTGGCAAAGCGCACGTGCAAGCGATACGTACATAAGCGTATCCGCCGCACGCGGTATCTCACCGAAACGATCAAGAAGCTCGTCCGCCAGGTCGTCAAGGTCCTCGGCGCACTCGATGTGCGCAATTTTCTTGTAAATATCCATTCGCTGCGACTCGCTCTTTATATACTTTTCCGGCAAATACGCATCGAGCGACACGTCTATCTTTGCTTCATACTTCGGCGCTGGTGCCGCGCCCTTCTCTTCAAGCACAGCTTCATTTAGTATCTTAACATAGAGGTCGTAGCCGACCGAGTCGAGCTGACCGTGCTGCTGTGCTCCGAGAAGATTACCCGCACCGCGTATTTCAAGGTCGCGCAGCGCAATCTTAAAGCCCGAACCGAACTCGGTATACTCGCGCATCGCCGAAAGACGCTTCTGCGCGATTTCCGTAAGCGTGCGGTAAGGCGGATACGTGAAGTACGCGTAGGCTCGGCGTGAGGAGCGTCCTACTCTACCGCGTATCTGATGAAGCTGTGAAAGGCCAAGGCTTGCCGCGTTGTCGATAATGAGCGTGTTCGCGTTCGGAACGTCAACACCCGACTCTATTATCGTCGTGGACACGAGAATGTCTATCTCGCCCATAACCATACCACGCCAGATGTCGGAAAGTCTTTCTTTATCCATTTGACCGTGCGCCACGGCTATTCTAGCATCGGGTACAGCACGCTGTATACGAAGCGCGACACCGTCGATATCCTCAACACTGTTATGAAGGAAGAACACCTGACCGCCGCGGCGAAGCTCCTTCTTTACCGCCTCGGTGATTATAAGCTCGTCATATTCCATAACGAAGGTCTGAACTGGGAACCTGTCTCCGGGCGCTTCATCGAGCACCGACATATCTCGAATACCGCTCATCGCCATATTTAGCGTACGTGGAATAGGCGTTGCCGTTAAGGTGAGGACATCCACGTTGCTCGCAATCTGCTTTAATTTCTCTTTGTGCGCCACACCAAACCGCTGTTCCTCATCGATTATAACAAGACCGAGGTCGGAAAATTGCACATCCTTTGAAACGAGTCTGTGCGTACCAACAATAATATCCACGTCCCCGCGGCGAAGTCTGCGTAGGGTTTCCTGCTGTTGCTTTGGCGTGCGGAAACGCGAGAGCATATCAACAGTGACGGGAAATCCACGCATACGCGAAAGTATCGTCTGATAATGCTGCATTGCGAGTATGGTGGTGGGTACTAAAATTGCCACCTGCTTGCCTGACATTACCGCCTTGAAAGCAGCTCTTATAGCAACCTCAGTCTTACCGAAGCCAACGTCGCCGCAAAGCAGTCTGTCCATCGGTACGCTTGACTCCATATCGCGCTTTATTTCTGCTATAGACTGGAGTTGACCTTCGGTTTCTTCATATTCAAACGCCGCCTCAAAATCGCGCTGAAAGTCCTCGTCGGGCAGAAAAGCAAAACCTTCTCTTCTCTGTCGCTCGGCGTAAAGTTTTATAAGCTCTTTCGCCATATCCCTTGCGGCATTTTTCGCCTTTGTCTTGGCGCGTACCCATTCGGCACCGCCCATTTTAGAAAGCTTCACGCCACCGCTCTCACTGCGCGCACCGATGTACTTAGACACCATGTCGAGCTGGTCGGTGGGAAGGTACAAAAGGTCACTGCCTGCATACTGAATTTTAATATAGTCCTTTGTCACACCAACAACTGTAAGCTGCTCGATACCCATATACATACCGATACCGTGGTTTGCGTGAACCACGAAATCACCCACAGTTAAATCGTTATATGACAGTATCTTTTCCTGTGACGAGCGAGCGTGCTTGGCGCGTCTGCCGTGCGAGAGAATAGTGCGTGAGTAGGAGTTGGGATTCTGATACATTGAGAGCAAAGCAAATTTCGTCGCTGTCAACTCAAATCCCATAAGGTTAAAGCCCGAAAGCACGAGCGTTACCCCCTCGGGAAGCGTTAATATGCCGTACGCACTGTCCTTGAAGCTCGTAACAGCCTGAAGTCCGTTTTCACGCAGCGTTGCAGCGGTATTCTTCGCCGCGGTTTCGTTTTCGCAGAGCACCACGCAGCGGAATTTGCTCGCCGCATAGTCGCGAAGGTCCTCGATTAAAAGCTCCATATTGTCGGCGTAGGAAACTGTCTGTTTTGTGCGGAAAGCGTAAAGTCCCGACAGCTTGCGTCCTGCCGTATTCGAGGCAAATGTGTCACAAAGCAGTGCTCCGTTTTTGTCGCAGAACGCTTCGAAATAGTCTGTATGACGTGAGTACTCGGCATATCTTGATGAAATCTCACCCTTTTCAAGCAAAGCCTCAACCTCGCTTGTGATGTGGAAATCGTACGCCTTCATTCTGTCAGACACGGCACGTTCGTCCTGCACGAAAACAAGAGGATACTTAAGTCCGCAACCCTCGGCGGCATACACCGCATAATCAACAAGCGTAGTCTTGTTTTCATAAACGAGCGAGATATATTTATCTATAAAATTAAGCTCGGTTTCGCCTGCAATAACCTCAATCTCCGTTCCAAGCTCGTTTTTAACGCGCTCGTCCGTGGCCTTTTTGAGTTTTTCCATCACCGCTTTTTTGATGTCTGCACGTTTCTCTGGTGTGGTAACGATTTCACGAGCAGGGGTTATAGTTATGTGCTTAAGATTTTCAATCGCGCGCTGTGTCATAACGTCGAAGTAACCCATACGGTCTATTTCCGTGTCGAAAAGTTCAATTCGCACGGGATACTCGGAGTACGGCGGAAAAATATCGACAATACCGCCGCGCACCGCATACTGTCCCACGCCATCAACGAGGTCGGTACGTGAAAATCCGCTTGCTTCAAGTCGTGCGGCAAGCGTATTTATTTCAACTTCACCAGATATGTCAAGATCGATAGTATTTTCGCGAAGCACGTCTATAGGCATCGTGAGCTGCATTGCGGCATCGGGAGTTGCAATAACGCAATCATATACTGTTTCACTGTCGTGCGCGCCGATAAAAGCCGCAAGCGCACGAAGGCGCTCGTGCTCATACTCTCGCGAAGCGGTAATATTATGGAACACGAGATCACGGAGCGGATATGACAGCGCGCGAAGTCCAAGCTCCGACAGTGCGTTAAAGAGCTTTAGCCCGTCCTTTTCATCGGGTACGATTATCAAGGCAGGAAGCTTATATTTTTCTCTTATGCGGCGTATTACAGCGGAGTAAAATACCGCGCGTGCGCCGTCAGAAAGACCGCTTATCTGCATCGGATGCGTCGCTTCAAGTCGGCGCGAAACTATGCTTTTCACAATCTCTTCGTATTCTTTTTCAAGCAGTATCGACTCGGCAATTATGTTAGCCGGCGAGTGTTCAAAATCTGCCATATTCTATCCTTTCAAAAAAAGGTAATAGTTAGTTAAATTTACACATCGCCTTATCGATGTCGCCGGCAAGTATCATCTCCACGGCCTCTGCCGCATTACCCATAGAGGCAAAAAATGCTTCTTTATCCTCGCCGCGAAACTCGGAAAGCACCCAATCTGCAAGACTATAATCGGGATGTGGCTTGGCGCCAACACCCATACGCACACGTATAAATTCCTCCGTACCAAGCTGTTCGATTATTGAGCGAAGGCCCTTCTGACCGCCGTCGCTTCCCTTCTTTCGTATGCGCATCTTGCCGGGAGCGAGATTGATATCATCGCAGATGACGATGATGTTTTCCGTCGGTATTTTGTAGAAATCCGCCGCCTCGCGTACAGCCTCACCGGAAAGGTTCATATATGTCTGCGGCTTCATAATAAGCACACGCTTGCCGCCGATTTTCGCCTCACCGACGAGCGCCTTAAACTTCGCGCGGTCAACCTTTACGCCGATCTTTTCACACAGGTAGTCAACAGTCAGGAATCCCGCGTTGTGGCGCGTGAAAAGATACTCTTTACCGGGATTTCCTAGTCCTACGATAAGATGTATTATCGGCTCGGCGGATGCAGCTGAGGATTTTTCTATTTTCTTAAAAAGGTCAAATATATCTGCCATTTTTACCGTCCTTTCAAAGCACAAATCGACGGGTGGGGCTATACCCCTCCCGTCTGTATGTGTGTATTTCTATATATTATTTTACCACATTTTTTAACGTTTTGCAAGTGCGAACGCGATTTTTTCGTGCGACGTTTTTCGACTTTTAAGGTTTTACAAGCTTTACAGTTTCAAGTACTCTTATCCCGTGACGTGCGGCAAACTCCTCGAGCTTTGCAACTATTTCGGGTGGCGCGACCTTATCAGGTGTATGTGAATCACAACCGAGCACAAAATCACAGCCGACTTTTGCAGCTATATTAAAGAAACGATCACTAGGATAATGTCGGCTTTCGTAAAGACCGAGCATATTTATTTCAAGCGGCAATCCGTGTGCTTTTGCAGCCTCACACAAGCGTGTCATTTCAGAAGCGTAAAACGCCTCGTCCTCGCCGTCAAAACGAAAAACGTCAGGATGAGCGATATAGGTAAACTTACCGGTGTTGATAGCTTCAATCGCTTGGTTTACAAACTGCGTCACCTTTTCGTTATCGTAGTAACGTGCGGTTGACGGCTCCCTCGTATCGTACTCGTTTGATATATAATGCTGACCAAGCAGAAGATATTCGATGTCATACGGCTTTATAAAGTTAATAAGCTTGTCAAAGCACTCTGGGTAATACTCCGCCTCAAGACCGATGTGTATCTCGATATCGTCTTTATATTCACTGCGCAAATCCCCGACAACTCTCACATAATCCTCAAGCTGTTCGGGGAACATACGGAAATGTGAATAGAAATCCGTCGGAAAAAACTGCGGTGCGTGATCGGCAAATCCGAGTATTCTCAATCCGTTTTTTATAGCTTCTTCAACATATTCACGCTCCGTACCGCTCGCGTGTCTGCAAAGCGCGGTATGTGTGTGATAATTTGCAATCATAGCGGCAACCTCTTTGAAATCATGCGTATATAATCGTATATAATACTATATATCAGTATAACACAAATAATCCCTATTGTAAAGTGTATATACAAAAAATGCGTACAGTTTATCAGTACGCATTTTCATATAAATTATTTTACAATTTCAAACTGCTCGTCGGGATTCAGATCCACAACAGTGCAGTCGTTTGCATAGGTGCACTCCGGAAGAATTATCATTGCAGTAAGCGCATCATTGTTTGCAGGAAGTGGTGCAAGGTGCCAGATTGCCGCATTTATCTTGATAAGTGTGTGCTTCGGTACGATAAACGCCTTTGCAAAATCAGTCACTACCGCACCTGCCGACGCAGGAGCTACGTGCAGGATCATGTCATCGTCAAGAGGAAGTATAATTTCCCACGTTGTAGTGTGATACTCCTGCTGTGTAATTATCATTCTTTCTGGCTTTTTTACAACGATTGGCGAGTAGCCAACACGGTGATTGCTGTCAGCAACAAGTCTGTCAGGATAGAAGCTGTGAAGTTCCCCGTAAAGTGCGTAGCCTTCAGGCGATTCCATATTGTAGTACTGACCGAACGGTGCAAATTCTTCCTTGGTAAGCGGAATAGCCTTGATAGTTTTCATGTTTGTTTCCTCTCACATTACTAGTATTAAAGTATATTCTTGCGCTTCAAAAGTGTTGACAGCGCCTTGTTTACATTGGTTATCACAACATCTGTGGTTAGGCGAAGTTTCGGAGCACCCATGCTTTTATTATGTATACCGATAGCTCTGTAGATAAAATCGAGATCTTCATGACCGTTTGCGAATATAGAACGGAGAACGTACATTGTACGCTCATACCCTTCCTCGATCATCTCTTCCACAGTTTGTGTGTCAACGAAAAACGAGCTTTTAATGTTGCTCATATTCGGGAAGGTTATCTTTATAACCTTATCGTCAAAATGCTTGTGTTCAAACTTGTAGCTGATATCATCGAAATAGACACAAATTATATAATCAAGTTCATGGGGAAGCATTGGATAGACAGGGATATTATCAATAAGCGCCCCGTCGAAATAGTTTCTGCCACCGATTTTGACAGACTTGTTGTATATGACCACCGAAATACTCGCTTTAATGTACGTCGGGAGCATATCCGATGAAACTTTGTCAAGATTTTTGTATACCACAGAACCATTCGCAATATTTGTTAAATCAAGATAAGACACATAGAAAGGAACGTTTATCTTGTCATCCGGTTCACAGAGGTTTTTGATATTCTGCTGCAAAAGAGATGAGCGAACGATCTTTGTAAGGAAAAGTCTGCTATTTGAGTCACAGATGTTTTTCCACATCTCTTCTATACAGTCAAGACGGTTATTCAAGAAGGCATACGCGTTCGGCGCACCGATAGAGGCCGCGCTGACACAAGCGATATCCTCATTGGGTATAAATTCGCCTATCGCACGCAAAGCGCCGACCTGATACGCCCCTTTGGCAAATCCGCCGGATAAAACAATTCCTACCTTCATATCCTTCAAACTTCACCGTACACAGTCGGCAAATACGTCCTTTCTCGCGAAATATCGGCAAAGCCAAAAAACGCGTTATTTTTAGTAAAAAAACCTCGTCCGTGCGGACGAGGTTTTGGTGGGAGCGGGTGGATTCGGACCACCGAAGTCACTGACAACAGATTTACAGTCTGCCCCCTTTGGCCGCTCGGGAACGCTCCCATATGGAGCTGGTGAACGGAGTCGAACCATCAACCTGCTGATTACAAATCAGCTG
>JAZNLM010000063.1:0-5023 GCA_045579105.1 Candidatus Flemingiibacterium sp. | reverse complement strand
ATTTTTGTACCACTCATCGTCAACTTGACAAGCAAAAAAGACTTCTTCCGAAGTCTTTTTTTGCATTTTTAAAAGGGATCGCAAAGATCGCTTTTCAGAGTTCTTCAATTTTTACGTAGCACCGCGTTACGTCGGTGCCGTTTCCGTTTCGGAGAACGACAAGGGTATCTTCGTCAATGACGAAGGGCTGCCCAGCATCGCCGCAGGAATAGAATCCCGCGTAATGTCCGCCGAAATCCTCGCCGCCTCGGGACAGACGGATCGGTTCGCTCCAGTGGATCAGATCGTCGCTTTCGCGCAGTTCCATGATGGGATGCACCATACCGCCGTTGGGCTTCGGGTGGGTGTGGGAGGAGGACATCAAAAACTTTTTATACTTTTTCAGATACACCACCTTGGGATGCCATCCGCCCAAGGCAACCGGCGTTTCCTTACCGAGATTTCCCGCTTCACAGAAGGCTCCGTCGTAAAATTTGACAAAGTCCCCCATAACCCCGTCAGAGCGCTTTCTCGTTCGAGCAACGTAAATATCGCAGTTCGTCCAGCACCGCTTCTCCGTATCCGCCTTGATCATATTGTAAAACAGATAGATGTACTCCCCCTCCGGCTCCACGTAGATCGAAAAATCTCCGCTGCCGAATGAAATTGCACCCATAGGCTGACCCAGCTTTCCGTCCCCTTCCGGATTAAAAGCCTCAGTGAAGCAGACCGTTTCCGCAGTCAGTACCCAGCGGTCAAACACCCAGCTTCTGCCCTCGTCATCGGAGTGCATCAAACCAACGTGTCTGAAATCAGAATCGAAAGCGGGCTTGGTACAGTAACCAAAGGCATCGTAACCGCTTCCCCGCCCTTTCCAAGCAGTTTCGTTATGGAAAAAGCAGAAAAAGCGATGGGTCGCGGGACAAATATAAAGACCGAAAGGCCAAATACAGCCACGGGGCTTGATCCCCTCGGGATAACGGATCCCCGAGAAGGCGTAACTTGCATGTCCGTCTCCAAAGCACAGATCAATGGGATACAGCTCCTTGAGATCCTCCTGGGTTTGCCCGGAAAACATTGCAACGTGTCCGGAATTCGTGTGACCTGCAATAGCAAACAAACGTCCGTCCGTATCCCTGTACATCGCCATAGTCCCGTCCTGGCGGATCCCCTCCGCTCGCTTGAATTGCGTTTCGGCATCCTCTCCCACAACAAAACGATGCGTTCTTAAAAAGCTCATACAAAACTCCCCTTCCGTTGAAACCGCTTGCTTATTTCTTATGCTGTAATTGAAAATCGGGCTTTCTGCTTTGCTCCAGCCGTACACCCGTATAGGTTCTGTTGACCGAGTCTGCCTCCCGCTCGTCTTTCACGGAGTAAAAGTCCTCGAACAAAGTCTCTCTCAGCTCGGAAAATCTATGCAAATGATAGGACTGAACCAAATAGAACGCGCCGCAGATTTTGCATCGCACCAATCGTCGTGCGCCGTCCTTCCCGTCATCCCAACGGAACAAGAACCACCGAATACTTCCGTCCCGATTTTTCGGCATCGGATCGTATTCTTTTATCGTTTCAAAATCTTCTTTTTCACAGCAAGCCATTTTTTCTCCCATAAAAGACGAACAATGCATTTTCAATTTTAATTCGTTAGTTCGACTCTGGGTAATGGAACCCTTGTAAGTTAGTTCAATCATAACTGCTATTTTACCAGTGATTATTATATTGCGATATTAACAATATCTAAATTTTTATCAAACACGGTAAACTGTGCATCAAAACCTGCTGCAATTTTGCCTTTTGTGTCAAGGCCCATTACTTTTGCAGGGGTTTCGGTCATCATTTTTACGGCATCGACAATACTGCAACCTGTTTTGACAGCGTTTTTGAGCAGTATATCACTTGTTGCAATACTGCCTGCGAATGCGCTGCGGTCTAGTAGCTTTGCAACACCATCTTCAACAATAAACGGCACGGGACAGTCGGTATATTCTTTGCCATCTTCTCCAATCCCAGCAGGTCTTATCGCATCTGTTATAAGACAAATTCGATCGGCTCCCTTTTGCTTTATTATAAGCCTTAATAAATCCGATGGCAAGTGACATCCATCAGCGATTGCCTCAACGTACAAATCGTCAAGCAGATACGCGCTTTCGATAATACCCAAGTGTCTGAAACCTTGATGACGAGTAATCGTTGACGTACATGAATAAAGATGTGTTATAAGATGGTTGCCACCCTCGAATGCACGTAAAACGTCATCAAATTTTGCCGATGAATGTGCAGTTGCGGCTAATATTCCCTTAGAGGTGACATCCTTTAAAAAAGCGTTGTCCTTATCCATTTCGGGCGCATAGTCCCAACGCGCAATAACATCACTATACTCCTCTAAAAGCCGGGTGTATTCGTCACGATCTATATCGCGCACAACACCAGGTGCCTGACCTCCGCACATTTCAAGCGCAAAATAAGGTCCCTCTAAGTGAATTCCGGGAATTTCCAAATCACAAGAATCCTTTACCTCACGTACAGTTTGAAGCACTCGCACCATGGTATCATAGTCGGTAGCGCTAATGGTTGGGTAAATTACGCGTGTACCATGAGCCGCGTGTATTTCGCACACTTTTTTAAAACTTTCGGGTGTAGCATCAATAAATTCATAGCCGCCACCACCGTGACAGTGCAGCTCTATAAAGCCGGGCGCAATATAATTGCCGCCAAGATCGATCTTTTTGCCACTAACACTAGCACTTAGCTTTACATCTACGATTTTTTTATTCTCGATAATAATATCGTAACCATCGAGAATCTTACCGCCAGATATAATTTTCCCGTTTGTTAATATCTTCATTTTATTTCAATTTCCTTTTGTTCAGTATATGAACGCTTGATGGCATCAAGTATTTTTACAGGATATACAAGGTCGTCATAACTGTCATGCATAACACCGTCTTTAACCATTTCAACAAACTCATCGAACTCGTTAATGTATGTATATGCAACATCGTCGCAAAAAGCAGTATAGATTTGGTTATCAGCAGTACACAGAGTTGCCGAATAACGATAAGAGCTTGTATAAAAACCGCAAACATCAAACTCACCAAAATTAAATATAACAGTAAGACGGTTCTCCTTTTCATTAGGACAATAAGCTATCACAGATTTCACATTGCGGCCGTAAATTGTAGTAAGCATTTCAATAAGGTGCTGAGTATAGAACCAGAAACCACCATATGGATTATCCATATTAATAGGACAGCATATAGAACCGCTTACAACCTTTTTCTTATTAGCTATACGAGTAAGTGACTTTATCTCGTCAATAAACTTCAGACAAGAACCTCCGCACAAAAGCACACCGTTTTCCTTTGCAGCGTCAGCCAGTTCCTTTGCAAGATTTAGATCTGCGCAAAATGGCTTATCAATAAAGCAAGGTATACCTGCTTTTACGTAAGGCATAGCGTATTTATGGTGATTATTACCATGACGAGCGGTTACGACAACACCGTCAACCTTGCCCAAAAATTCGTCCGGACTTTTTGCGGCATAGGTAGCATAGCCTGCATCTAGAATACGTTGTACAGCCTCTTTTTCTTCACTGTAAATACCCACAATTTCAATATCCGTATATTTTGGGTTTTCTTTTACCAATTGGCCAAAAGCATCTGCATGCGAATTTTCCACACCAAGAATTGCAATTTTCATACTTTTCTCCTTATATTTACTATATAGATATAGTGTCTAATGGATTCTGAGCGCGAATCTGGTCAATGATTTGAAATTGTTTAAGAACTTGATAAGGTGTGATTTCCATTTCCTTACCATTTACAAGATAATCGTAAATCATATCGTAATATTTTTTGACGCCAACAGTAAAAACAGTACCTTCAACATCAATATGTTCCTCAGTCCAATCAAGAGTTTCAGCACAATATGCCGGAGTGCGATTCTCTTCAAAGAGTGGCTCTATTGTAAGCTTTTGTTTTGGTGCAGTTTCAGGATTAAAGTATTTATAATCAATGGAACTCTTTGTGGCCTTAAGTGAGCCATATTGACAATGAACAACGTATATTGGACCGGCATATGCATTGCACTTAGAAAGGTCAATATCAATAAGAGGTTTACCGGGTGCAGTAAGTATAATCTTGGCATAATCTTCTGCATCACCAAAGGTATTAACGCGGTCAAGCTTTGAAAACACGGTAATATCGCTGTCGAATCCTAAGATATTGATCGCCTGGTCAAGCGGATGTGGGCCGGTATTTCTAACCTCACCACCATTATAGCCTTGGTAGGTCTGCCAGTCCCAACGACGTGCAAATCCCGCAAAAGAAATACTGTACTGAACGGGACGACCGAGTTTACCACTTTCAATAATCTTTAAGATTTCGGTGTAATATGGCGCAAAGCGTGATTGTTGAAATACGTTAAGCATTTTACCACTCTTTTCGTAAGCCTTTACAATACGATCACATTCTTCATAGTTTTTACCAAGTGGTTTTTCGCAAACAACGTTAAAGCCATGCTCCAAGAGATCGATAGTAATATTAGCGTGCATATGTGAGAATGTGCTGTTTACAACAATATCAATATCTGTTCTGCCGAAAAGCTCACAATAGTCGGCATAAACGTCACAACACCATTCTTCTTTTGCACGGATACGTCGTTCTTCGAGAGCATCTACAACCGCTACAACATTAAATTTTTCATTAAGTTCACTTTTAAAAAATGCACCGTGAATGTTGCGACCGCTACGACCCTGTCCAATAATTGCTACGTTTAACTTTTTCATGCGTTTAACTCCTTCAAAGACTTATTTATTATTTCTTTAAGTGCTACTATACTTTCCTCACTTGCTTCATAAGCGCCGTTTGAAAAAACTGCTCCGCCCGGGAACATTAACTGTTCCTCGGTAAGTTCAACATTTTTACGATAGTGTGTTTCAAGCATTACGCCACAGGAGTAACCGTCAGTAATAAGCTTTTTGAAAATACCTACAAAATCTGCAACGCCTGTGCCGGGCATTACGGCTTTTATATGTCCGCCG
>JAZNLM010000062.1:0-9504 GCA_045579105.1 Candidatus Flemingiibacterium sp. | reverse complement strand
CAAATCCTTTTGGTATGTTTCCATTCCAAGCAGATAATCAGTGGTCACGTTAAATAAATTGGCAAGCGGCGGCAATAAAGAAATGTCTGGCATAGCAACATCTGTTTCCCAACGGCTGACTGCCTGCGGAGAAATAGAAAGAAGTTCTGCAAGATTTTCTTGTGTCATGTTGGCTTCTTTACGAAGCGCTTTAATCGTTTGTCCAAATGTCATATAAACCATTCTCCTCTTTTTGTTACTTGACCGGTCTGTGATTATATTATACCAAGTTTTTACCGATTTGTCCACCTCTTGATAATTGAGAGGCTATAAACCGAAAATTGAGTTAAAAATAAAAGTTTGGTGCACCTGCTTTATCTCAGGTGCACCAAAAGGCTCTTTTTTGTTATTATATACCGAACAGTTGTTTATACTTTCCACTTCACGTTGCCAACAATAGCTTCTGCACGGAAGGTGCTGTTTCTCTGCTGTGCAGCGCGAAGAATGCGAATAAGGGACTCACATTCCTTCGAGAGATTCGGGTATGCATCATCTAGTCCCATAACTCTTACGCGAACAGGATATTCGCCCGAGGCAAGTCCTCCCACACGCTCGCAAAGTGCGTGCCACACCTCACCTTTTAAGATTCTCTTCATATCTATAGAGAATGCTTTGGCGAGCCTAAAAATAAATCCCGCTCGCGTGGTGCATCCTTCAAAATCTGCTATATAAACTTTAACGGTTTGATTCATTGCTATTGTCATGATTAGCCTCCGCTTTACAACCGAATAAATGTTCGTTTTCTCTTTGTGAGTATAGTATAGCACAAATGTTCGGCATTGTCAATAGTTTTTTGAAAATTTATTTTATTTTTTCAGAGGCGTAAAAGCACCGCGGATAAATACCTTTTCCGCGGTGCGATTACATACTATAGACTTTCCACCCGTTCTCACAAAGCTTCTTCTCAAAGTCCTCAAATTTCGCTGCCTGCTTTACCGGAATTTCTTTATAAAATAGCCGTCCAAAGAGCGAAGCCTTTACACCAATCTTTGTATGTCCGATATTGTAAAACTCAAGATAACTACTATTTTTATCTATGCATTTATCAGCGCAAATTCGCTTTTCAGACTGCAAAATATTGCTGTGACGATGTGCCCATACGTTTGCGCTTGCCGCAAGTTCGATGTAAGCGATATTCCCTTCTATGTTTCGGTATTTTATGCGTTCCTTGCCAACTTCAATTACATTTTTTATATCAATCATATTTTCTCCATTATAAGATAAGCGCCGCGGATAATCTCCGCGGCGTTTATTATTTTAGTTACCGCGTGCAGCGTTGATGTTCGCCAAATGCTCAAGCTCTGTGGCTGCAAACAGCGTTCTTCCGCTTGCATCCGAAACGAAGAAGTAATAATTCGTCTTATTGGGATAGAGCGCGTATTTTATCGAGTTAAGGCCGGGGTTTGCAATAGGTCCAGGCGGTAAGCCCTTGTGGGTGTAGGTGTTGTACGGTGTTTCGTACTTTGTATCTTCACCCGTCATCGTGTCCGGTCTACCGCCAAGGTCATGCTGCATCGCATACATAATCGTCGCGTCAGAGTTAAGGTACGGGTAGGTTCCGGGATTATTGAGACGGTTATGGAATACCGACGAAACAGCGCCAAGTTCATCTGCATAACGTGTTTCCTTCTCAAGCATAGAAGCAAGAATTATAGCCTCGTCAACGGTCATGCCAAGCTGCTGACAGCGAGCGTAGTACTCTTCAACGAATTTATTGTTGAAGTTATCAAGCATCTTTTTGAGAATAGTAACTTCGGAAGATTCCTTGTAGAAATAGTACGTATCCGGGAAGAGATATCCCTCAAGGCGATAGATTCTATCATCGCTCACCTCAAGTCCCTCAAGGAAACGGTATTCAAAATCGTAATTCTGAATAGCATCTATAAATCCCTCACGAGTACCAATTCCCTGTCCAACAAACAAATCAATTATTTCGTCAACGGTATAACCCTCACGAATGGTAATTCGCACTTCCGTGAACTTATTCTTATTGGCTTTAAACGATGCACGCAGATAGTCGTAGTTAAGCGATGTCGATACTTCATAAGTACCGGGAATGAACGCCGCACCTGAGTCCTTGAGTTCACTCCAGAACTTGAACGCCCACTTATATTTTATCGCACCTGCATCATGGAGAGCTTCAGTTACATCATCAATCGTGGCATACTCGGGGATTTGGACAGTCACGATTTTCTCGTCAACCACAAACTTAAAAACGTCGTTCGCCGTATTTATAACGAAAAGTGAAATTCCCACCGAAGCAACAATAATAGCGATAATATACACCACCGCCTTAACAAGGCTCATTATAGCGCTTGTAGCCGAGTCGACAAATGCGCTGTCAGGCTCAACCACCCTTGTCTGACGGGTGTTAGTCATTACATCATCTATCTCGAAATCATCATTCTCTGTACGTCTTCTTGTCTGTGGCGGTAAAGACTGTTTGGTAATATGCGATGGTATACGCACCTGTGAGGTCTGGATGCCAAGACGAGTTTGCTGGTTCTGTGCAGAAGATAAGCCATTACTCCGCGTTGTATTCAGAATGGGCGCAATAGGTCTTGTTCCTGCTCTTTGTGCAGCAGTGGTATTAGCCGCAGGGCGTACGGACGACGTGCGTCCGGATGCGGCAGGAGTGCCTGATGCTGGTCTTTGCGCCGCAGAGCGATTATTTTGAGGCTGTCCTGCCGCAGATTGCCTTGGTACAGCAGGATTTGCACCTTGTTTCAACGGACGAACAACAGCCCCCTGTTTTGGCTGTGCAGCACGCTGAACGCTTTGCGGCGTCACGGCAGCTCTTGGGGGCGTTGTACTGGGACGCGACGGCTCACGGCGAAATACTAATATATCGTCGTCTACGCTGTCATCGACTGTTCGTTTATCCTTGTTTTCTTCCATAATGTATATTTCCTTTCAACGATAAGCATCCGCTACATCCACAAAAATGCGGCTATTACAAAAAGCAGTACCGCAACCAAAAACGGCGGTGCGAGCAGAGCTTCCGAGAATTTTCGAATATTTAATTTTGCCTTCTCTGTATTCTCATCTTTTTTCGAGCCTGCAAGCGCGTAACTATAGTAAATACGCTCAAACTCGCCGAAAAGAACAACACAGCAAAGAAGAAATGCACTCCCGAGAGTGAATATGAGAAATCCCGTACTTTGAGGTTTGGTGATTATAGTACGCACGGTGTCACCGAGCGCAAGGTCGAACACTGCATAAATAAGGTGACACAGCATAGACGCAAACACGCTTTTTGTCATATACATAACAAGCGCAAACATAATACCCGAGAAAAAGTATACGGGAAAATATGCAAAGTTCATACCAAACATAGCGTAAAAAATCGACGATGCTATAACAGCGGTAATTACGCCGCTGTGTTCATATTCAGCACAAAGAACAGAACGGAAGAAAAATTCCTCACAAACCGTTGGGACAAGCACGAATGTAAGAAGCGAATAAAGTACTCCCGGTTGATAACCATTCAGATAATAGTAGTACACGGAATACGTTGCTTCTATAGCACCCACGCGGTAAAGAAACATCTTTATCAGCGTGTCGCCGATAATAAGTGTTATAGCGGCAAGAAATGTTGCCAAAAGCTTTTCAATGCCGAACGAAGCAAGACGGAGTCGCTTGATGTACCCGTCCCCTTTTACCTTTGAATAAAACGCCACGGGAACGACGAGTATAAGAAGCTGGAGTACTATCAGCGCAAGACAGATATTTTCTCTATAAGCAAGAGTGCTGAAATCTATATACCTGGATGCGGCGAGCAACACTAACGCAACGATAAACAAAAACGGCGCTGAAAACGTAGATTTAACTTTCATTTATCTCACCGTTTATTCGTATCGACAACGCGAAGTCCCTTTTCGGTGACGATAAAGTCAACCGAAAGATCAAATCGTCCTCTCGGAAGCGCATCGATAATATAGTCACTGTATATCATTCCAACCTTAGATCCGATATATGAACCGAGATAACGGTCATAATATCCCTTGCCGTAGCCGAGTCTGTATCCACACTTGTCATAAACGAGCGCGGGAACGATACATGCACTGGGTGCCGTTGATTCGCGATCGTAAACAGGCAGATCAGGTGTTGGTTCAAGCAGTCCATACGTCCCTTTTTTGAGCTGATCGAGTGAGGTTATATAGTGATACTGCATATCGTGCGTTTCTGGTATGCAGCGCGGAAATGCAATCTTCTTACCGTCTGCAAGAGCGCGCTCTGCTATAGGCAGAATATTTACTTCATCGCTTTTCGGAGAATACATAAGCAGCACCGATGCATAGCGGTACGTAGCCAGTTTCACAAATGAATTACATATACGCTCATCCATCTCCGCCTTTTTCTCTGGAGAGATAGCCATACGAAGTGCCTTGTATTTTTCGCGAATATCATTTTTTTGTTTTCTTATTTCGTACATCTGTAACCTCTCTTTTTTACTGTGGAAGGTTTATGCCTGAATTGCCTTAAAAAGCTCCTTTGCCCTGTCTTCGCCTGCAAGAAGTCCTACAAGAGTAAGACCGAACTCAAGCGAAACGCCCATTCCCTTCGCGGTAATAAATCTGCCATCGTGGACAACCTTTTTGTCGCTTATCTTCGCACCGTGAAGTTTTTCTTCAAATCCGGGATAGCATGTTGCTTCCTTATTTTCTAAAAGTCCGCGCTCACCAAGAATCAGCGGTGCGGCACAAATAGCGGCGAGATACTTGCCATTTTCATCAGCGTGGTCAATAAATGCGTTAACTGTATCGTCAGCCTGCAAATTGAGCGTGCCGGGCATACCGCCGCGGAGAATCACCATATCGGCGGGATTTTTAAAGAGAAGTGCCATTGCCTCATACGTGGTTATATCGGCGATAACTTCAATGCCATGCGATCCGCGTATAACTTTTCCGCCAACTCCGACAGTCATAACTTTAACTTCTGCGCGGCGCAGAAGGTCAAGCGGACAAAGTGCCTCTATTTCCTCAAAGCCTTCGGCTAAAAACATATAAACCATATTTACCTACCTCGTTTTATATTAGGTGTGATTAAAGCGTTATACCCGTCTTGCGAGCCACGACGTCGAGTATATCCGAAAAAATTGCTTCTCTTGTGCGTATCCCCTGACTGTCGTAGCACTTTATCTTCGTCCAACCGAGTCGTTCACACGCAAACTGTGCCGCATCGTAGCTCTTTCGCATAAAGTCAGCATCCTTCTCATGTATATCCATCTTGCGTCCGGTTGCGTCACTGCGGCTTGCGACAAGCTTGGCGGAATGTTCCGGTAAAAGCTCGAGATAGATAACAAGATCGGGAGTCGGAAGCCCAAGCTTTATAAACTCGAAATCCCACAGCCAATCAAGAAACTCCGCCCAATTCTCACGCGGCATCTTAGAGAGCTGATGCACAGCGTTTGCGGACGTGTATCGGTTAGCAACGATTATCTTATCAAGCGAGTCATAATCGGCTTTCCAGTCGCTCTTGTAGGATGCGTAGCGGTCACACGCGAAGAACGTGGATGCCGCATATGCGTTCGTATCTGACGGACGGTTTCCAAGCTTGCCGTCAAGGTACATACGCACAAGTGCCGAGGACTCACTCTGATACATCGGAAAGCTCAAAGAGCGCACCGTGTAACCTTCGATTTTAAGGTGATTGACAAGGCGATTTGACTGCGTTTCCTTGCCGGAACCGTCAAGGCCGTCTATTGCAATAAAGGTGGACATTTTATTCTCCATTACATATGACGTATGATACGCCATTTTGTTCCATATTTTTTGTTATTCAGAGCGGCGAAGCTCCATTTCCATATATTCTTCCTTGGAAATAAGTACGTCACGCGGTTTTTGTCCCTGCGGTGGGCTTACTATACCCATCTGCTCCATTGTGTCAATAAGCTTTGCCGCACGCCCGTAGCCAAGCTGCAGACGGCGTTGAATGAGCGAAGTAGATATTTTACCCGACTCAACAGCAAGCTGTATTGCGGGACGAAGCATCGGATCTCCATCGTTCGCTTCTTCGTCACCGTCTCCGAGTACGGTCGCCTTCTTATTGCCGCAAAGCTGTGCTTCACGCTCAATAGTGTCGATAACGCTCTGATCGTATTCTCTCTTTCCGTAGTTATTCTTAATAAATGCGGCAACTTCCTCGACCTCATCATCGGATACGAAGCAGCCTTGTACACGAAGCGGCTTTATGCTTCCAATAGGAGCGTAAAGCATGTCGCCTCGTCCGATTAGCTTCTCTGCACCTACGCAGTCAATAATCGTACGCGAGTCAACTTGGTTTGCCGTAGTGAATGCGATACGTGACGGCACGTTTGCCTTGATAAGTCCCGTAACTACGTCAACCGACGGACGCTGTGTACCGATTACAAGGTGCATACCTGCGGCACGCGCCTTCTGTGCGATACGGCAAATAGCCTCTTCGACGTCATCACGCGCCATCATCATAAGGTCAGCAAGCTCGTCGATGATAATAACGATTTGCGGAAGCTTCTCAGCCTCGTCGTCGTTTGCAACGGATTGATTGTAGCCCTTTATGTTACGTACACCTGCACCTTCGATAAGCTCGTATCTGCGTTCCATTTCGCTGACTGCCCAATGAAGTGCTCCTGCAGCCTTTTTCGGATCGGATACGACAGGAACCAAGAGATGCGGTATACCGTTATACACATTAAGTTCAACCTTCTTCGGGTCAATCATTATAAACTTTACTTCATCGGGACGCGCCTTGTAAAGCATAGACACGATAAGCGAGTTTATACATACGGACTTACCCGAACCGGTAGTACCTGCGATAAGCAAGTGCGGCATTTTAGCAACATCAAGGAATATCGGCGCCCCCGCAACGTCAACGCCGAGTGCAGTGGTAACCTTACTCTGCGAGTTTTTGAACGCGTTGTCCTCAAGAAGCTCGCGAATGTACACAGTAGAGGTACTTCTATTGGGCACTTCTATGCCCACAGCCTCTTTTCCGGGGATAGGCGCTTCTATACGCACGCCGCTTGTAGCAAGGTGAAGCGCAATATCGTCAACAAGATTGAGAATAGAGCGCACCTTTGTACCAATCTCCGGCTGAAGCTCGTAGCGAGTTACTGTAGGACCGCGAGATACGTTGATAATCTTAGTCTTTACGTTAAACGAACGAAGAGTTTCAACAAGCTTGTTCGCAGTCTGCTGTATCTCGCCAGACATATCGGAATTGAAGCTTGATGTGTCATATTTAAGCAGAGCCATAGGTGGGAAGACATAATCAGGGACTTTTATAGGCTCAACACTGACCTTATCACCTGAAACTTCGAGATAAGTATTGTCCTCACCCGAAAGCTCGTCCTCGTCATAAGCGACGGATTTTTCCTCGTGAGAAATTCTGCTTTTTTCGATCATTATGTCAATTTCCGCAGACGTTACCACATCGCCTTCTATAACCGGAGCAACTTCGTTTTTTATGCCGTTTGGTTCAACGAATATCTTTGAAAGGTCAATATTTTCATCGTCAAGCGCAGAAAGCTCTTTCTCACCGGTCATTTCTATCGGCTTAATTCTCTGGCGTCTTGACTTCTTGCTGTCTTCAGGATAAGTGTCGTCCTCGATAGCACTATCAAAGTCAAACGGAAGCTCTGTATCTACCATACGAGTTTTACGCGCTTCTTCACGAGCTTTTATCTCGTCGAATATTTCGGGATCAATTGGAGTAAGTGCACGGTCACTTTCAATTTCAGCCTGAGCATCGTAGAAACCGCTGCCCCTAACAGGCTTACGGCGCGAGGATTTTTTCCTTTCGCTTTTCACGCGTATTTCCTCGTGCGAGCTTCTTTTAAGGGCAGAATAAGCCTCTTCTCGCTGTATTCTTTCCTCGCGCTTTTCTTCCATGCTCACAGAAAGCTTCGCTTTCCACTCACGTATTCCTGCAACAATGTACGCGCTGAACATATGCGGTGTCATACCAAAAAGAAAAATGGCGAAAAGTAAAATAAGCGCTATAGAAAATATAAGTGTTCCGGCAAATCCAAGAATATACCAAAGCACATTTCCAATAAAGCCGCCAAGCATACCGCCGCCCTTCACATCAAGTCCGAGCCTAAAAAGCTCAATCAGATTGAAGGTTTCAACACCGGGTGCACCGCCTTTACGGGAAAAGATATGAATAAGAACAGATATAAAAACACAGCAGGACACAGAAAAGAATATCTTCCAACCCGTAAAATTATTAGCAACATCGTTTTTCCAAAAGCACGCAACACTCACAAGAACAACAGGCACGATCCAAGCCGCGCGCGAAAAGAGTCCGAAAAATGTATTTCGTAGAAAGCCGCCAAGAAATCCAGTGGGGCCTGCAAAATAACTGATAACGATAAACAGCGCAAAAAGTCCCAGAGCATATGGTATGATCTGATTAGCAAGGCTATTCGGGTTCTTTGTATTCTGCTTTTTGGCGCTCTTTGTGCTCGTTTTTGATGAGCCGGAGCTTCTTTTCTTCTGAGCTTTATACGCGGGCATTACTGTGTCCTTTCTTTTCGTGTATTTCAGTCGTAAACTCGGTTATACTTAAAATACGAGTATAAATATAACTATACTATTATATTATAACACAGATTTTCCAAAATTACAACCCATAAATTATGATAAAAAAGAAAACTTTAGCAAATTTGAGCAGAAAAAATCGCGTTATTTTCCTCGGCGTACTTTCGATATGTGCAGGAATAGTTAACGGCTTTCTCGGAACGGGCGGCGGCATTGTTTTAATGTTCGCGTTGTCACTAATTCCGTCTTCAAATGAGTCATCAACACGTGACCGTTTCGCCACGGTAATAGCCGTTATTCTTCCCCTCTCTCTAATATCTGCGATAACCTATGGTAAAAACGTTGACTTGAACACCGCTTCCCCTTATATTCTCCCGGGAATATTCGGAGGAATTATAGGTGCGCTTCTACTCGATAAATTATCGGTTAAAATAGTAAAACGGCTTTTTGCCGCTATGGTTATATGGGCAGGGATAAGTTTTTTGAGGTGATATATGCTTGATTTCATAGCAGGTTTTGCGGTTTCAATACTATCCGGACTCGGAATTGGTGGCGGTGGACTTCTTGTTATATGGCTTGTACTGTATCACTCTATGGAACAAATACAGGCACAAGGTATCAACCTCGTGTTTTTTCTCTTTTCTTCAAGTGCCGCCATGGTTGTTCACCTGATAAAACGTAAACTGAATTTCAAACTGATAGCATACCTCGCTGCACTTGGTGCACTCGGTGCATACATCGGTAGCGTTTTATCACAAATCGTGTCACCTGAAATTGTTAGAAGTACATTTGGAGTACTTCTGCTATTCTCTGGAATTATGACTCTACTCAAGCGATAAAAATATCCCCGACCAAATCGGTCGGGAATACATACATTATTAAAATCAACCAAACTTCTTCATATACTTTCCGAATACGTCTGCAGCCTGGCCACGGGTAGAAG
>JAZNLM010000061.1:0-12291 GCA_045579105.1 Candidatus Flemingiibacterium sp. | reverse complement strand
CGAGGAGAAGGCACGTGGTATCACAATCAACACCAGACACGTTGAGTACGAGACTGAAGCTCGTCACTACGCTCACGTTGACTGCCCCGGCCACGCTGACTACGTTAAGAACATGATTACCGGTGCTGCTCAGATGGACGGCGCTATCCTCGTTGTTGCAGGTACTGACGGTCCTCTCCAGCAGACTCGCGAGCACGTTCTCCTTGCTCGTCAGGTTGGCGTTCCCGCAATCGTTGTTTACATGAACAAATGCGACATCGTTGACGACGCTGAGCTTCTCGACCTCGTTGACATGGAAATCCGTGACCTTCTTAACGAGTACGATTTCCCGGGTGATGATACTCCTATTATCCGTGGTTCTGCTCGTGAGGCTCTCCTCTCCGCTTCCACCGACATCAACGCTCCTGAGTATGCTTCCATCGTAGAGCTTATGAAGACTGTTGACGAGTACATTCCTACTCCCGCAAGAAACGACGACATGCCCTTCCTTATGCCTGTCGAGGACGTATTCTCCATCTCCGGTCGTGGTACTGTTGCTACCGGTAGAGTTGAGCGCGGCGTAATCAAGCTCAACGAGGAAGTTGAAATCATCGGTCTTACCGACGAGAGAAAGAAGACTGTCGTTACTGGTATCGAGATGTTCCATAAGCTTATGGACTCCGCTGAGGCTGGTGACAACATCGGTGCTCTTCTCCGTGGTATTCAGAAGAACGAGATCGAGCGCGGTCAGGTTCTCTGTAAGGTTGGTTCCGTTAACCCCCACACTAAGTTCGTAGCTCAGGTTTACGTTCTTACTGAAAAGGAAGGCGGACGTCAGAAGCCTTTCTTCTCCGGTTACAGACCTCAGTTCTACTTCAGAACCACCGACGTTACCGGGATCATCAACCTTCCCGAGGCCGTTGAAATGTGCCGCCCTGGCGATAACGTTGATATGACTGTTGAGCTTATCACTCCTATCGCTATCGAGCAGGGTCTCCGCCTCGCTATCCGTGAGGGTGGCAGAACCGTTGGTTCGGGCGTTGTTGCATCCATTATCGAATAATTTTAGCTTATGCTAAGCTTTCAGGGGATCGCGTAAGCGATCCCCTGAATTTTATTATCTTCGGGGCATGGTGTAATTCCATACCGGTGGTAAAGTCCACGAACTGCCAAAGGCAGCCGAGCAGGTGTAATTCCTGTACCGACGGTTAAAGTCCGGATGAGAGAAGATAAAAAAAGAAACACTTTTACTTTTTTTATCTTCATATTTTATATATTGGAGAATAAAAAATGAAAACACATAATATAAAAAAATCTGTCGTTCTCGCTATGTTTGCCGCACTTTCCTTTGCTAGCCTTTTTGTGTTGCATATCGGTGGGATCGGCGGTTTCTTATCTCTAGATGTAAAAGATGCAATAATAATGGTTGCCTCTATGATTTTCGGCCCACTCGCAGGTGTTATTATCTCGCTTCTAGTGTCTTTTATTGAGATGTTTGTAATGAGTACCACGCAGTTTTGGGGCTTTTTGATGAACTTCTTTTCAACGGCAATATTCGTTTCTGTCGGAAGCTCAATTTACAGATATGCGCCAAAAATCAAGAAAACTATGACAGGCGCAGTTGTGGGCCTTTTTGCATCGGTAGTATGCACCACCGCCGCAATGATACCGCTCAATCTGTTGATAACTCCTATTTATACACATATGCCCGTTTCCGCTATTGCAGCTATGATAATTCCGCTTTTGCTTCCCTTTAACGCTTTAAAAACACTTATCAACGCTGCAATCGTTCTGATAATTTATAAGCCTATTTCTATGGCTCTTAAAGCAACAAAATGCATAGAACGAGGCAACGAAACCTATAAACTGACAAAAACAACGATTGCACTCTCGCTTGTCGGAGTTCTGATAATAGTTGCCGCAGTTTTGACGCTTATATTTGCGTTTGGCGGCAAAATAGAGTGGATCGTTTCAAAATAAAAATGAGGTTCTAAAATGTCACTTTTACTTAAATATCTTTGGGTGTTTTTCATTTCAATGGTGCCGCTTATCGAGCTTCGTGGCGCAGTGCCGATCGGTACCGGTATGGGACTGCCGTGGCACTGGACACTCATCGTTTCTATAATCGGCAACTGCTTACCTATACCGTTTATTCTGCTTTTTGTTAAAGCAGTACTTGAATGGATGCGTGGATGCCGTATAAAAATTTTTAATAAAGTATCAAATTGGCTCTTTGATAAAGCTGAAAAGAACCGTCCAAAGATTGAAAAATACGCCGCGTGGGGACTTTTCCTTTTTGTCGCCATTCCCCTGCCCAGTACAGGTGCCTGGACGGGAGCGCTTGTAGCATCTGTTTTTGATATGAAAAAACTGCCCGCATCCATTTCAATATTTTCTGGAGTTGTCGGTGCAGGACTTATTATGACTTTCGGATCACAGTTCGTAAAATTTTTTGTGGAATTGTTCTGATAGTACTTGACACAGCGCACGCTGTGTGGTATAATATATTTTGTAAAAATAATATCTTATCAAGAGTGGTGGAGGGACCGGCCCTGTGAAACCCGGCAACCTGCAGTTTTTGCAAGGTGCTAAATCCGAGGAGATGAGAGCATCATAATGCCTTTTAGCCCTCGGTTTTCCGAGGGCTTTGCTTTTGCCGCTCAAATAAATAATTATGGAGGATTTTAAAATGGCAAGACATCTTTTCACATCGGAATCCGTTACTGAAGGACATCCCGATAAAATCTGCGACCAAATTTCCGACGCAGTACTTGACGCACTTCTTGAACAGGACCCCATGTCCCGTGTTGCTTGCGAAACCACAACTACCACCGGTATCGTTATGCTCATGGGCGAGATTACCACAAAAGCTGTAGTTGACTTCCAGAAGATCGTTCGCGAAACTGTTCGCGAGATCGGATACGACGACGATGCAAAGGGATTCAATTGTGACACCTGTGCGGTTCTCAACCAAATTCACGGTCAGTCACCTGACATCGCTCTCGGCGTTGACAAAGCTCTCGAGGCAAAAGAGGGCGCTCTCACTGACAAATTCGACACAGGTGCTGGTGACCAGGGCCTTATGTTTGGCTATGCTTGTGACGAAACTCCCGAGCTTATGCCTCTCCCGATTTCTCTCGCTCACAAGCTTGCACTTCGTCTTACCGAAGTTCGAAAGAACGGCACTCTTCCCTATCTCCGCGCTGACGGTAAGTCCCAGGTAACCGTTGAGTATGAGAATGACAAGCCCGTACGCGTTGATGCGGTTGTAATCTCCTCTCAGCACAGTGCTGACGTAGAGCTTGAGCAGATTCGCGCTGACGTTATCGAAAACGTTATCAAGCCTATCATTCCCGCAAACCTTATCGATGCAGACACCAAGATTTTTGTTAACCCCACCGGACGTTTCGTAGTAGGCGGCCCTCACGGCGACTCCGGTCTTACCGGCCGTAAGATCATCGTTGACACCTACGGCGGATATTCCCGTCATGGCGGCGGTGCATTCTCCGGTAAGGACCCAACAAAGGTTGACCGCAGTGCATCCTACGCAGCTCGTTACATAGCAAAGAATGTAGTTGCGGCAGGTCTTGCTTCCAAGTGTGAGGTTCAGATTGCATACGCTATCGGCGTTGCTAAGCCCGTTTCGGTTCTCATTGAAACCTTCGGCACCGCTACAGTTGATCCTGATAAGATCTCCGCAAAGGTTGCAGAGCTTGTTGACCTTCGTCCTGCTGCCATCATCGAGCGTCTTGGACTTCGCCGTCCGATCTACAGAAAGCTCGCGGCTTACGGTCACATGGGACGCGAGGATCTCGATGCTCCTTGGGAAAAGCTCGACCTCGTTGACGAACTTAAAAAGCTTAAGTAAGTATTTCCACCCCGTTTCGGTTGAAACGGGGTGCTTTTTATTTTGTCAAGAACTCGCATAGTGCAGAAAAAACGGTCAGAGCAAGATCTGTCTGATACTTATTTTCACCAAGTTTTTGACATTCCTCTGGATTTGACAAAAATCCACATTCAATCAGTACAGACGGCACTGTCGCCCTATCGAGCACATAAATCGCAGATGTTGCTGCTTTTATCTGACGAGTGTTTGATGTGTCCAGCCATGTTCTGGCATAGCCTTGAATGAATGCGGCAAGCTCCTTTCCCTGAGGTTCGTTTTTCGAATACCACACCTGAAGCCCCGAATATTTAGGGGATGGAAAATTGTTCATATGTATACTGACAAATATAACCTCTCTCCCTGTATCAGATATCTCCTGGGTTATTTTTAGACGATTTTTCAAATCATTCATCTTTTTATGTGAAGTTACACTATCATCAACAAGCATACGGTCATCTGTACGCGTAATAACGTGCTCAATTCCTGAAAGCGAGCACAATGCCGCAAGTTTTTGTGAAACGGATAAATTGATATTCTTTTCAAGCGTACCGTCAACTCCCACAGCACCGCTGTCTATTCCGCCATGCCCTGCATCGATTACGATGACGGGCATTTTTTTAATTGCAACAGTGGGGGTACTTGTAGTTTTTCCATCCCCCGATATAAAGCGTACCAACACAAATGTAAGCGCGCACACGCCGCAAAGAAGTATCACAGCAAGTAAGAGTCTTATCGCCGCAAAAAATCCGTTTGCCGTACCGGATGTTTTTCTCAAAGTTATACCGTTCATTTGTCACACTCCAACCTCTTTTTTGCTATTTTATGTGAGATCGCGTAGTAATATGATAGAAAATAAATACGAATAAATCCTTATTATCCGTCTATAATTTACGCATTAAATTTCGTCTGCAGCAATAGATTTAATAGTGTTAATTGACTAAACGGAGGCATAAAATGAACATTCAAAAATCCACGGAAGCTATAAAAATAATATCATTCTCTCTAATCTTCGCTATAGCGATATTTCTCAGCGCACTTAACACGAATATGTATGCACAAGCGTTTACTGCTCGCGATGACAGCAACAATACTAAAGAGATAACAGTCACATCAAGCGATGAACACGTGCGCGGTATTTTTATCGCAAGTGTTTGCAATATAAACTTTCCCTCAAGACCAGGGCTGTCAGCCGATGCGCTCCGTTCGGAACTTGACGATATTATTTACACTTGCGAAAATGTCGGTATTAACGCAATATATTTTCAAGTTCGCCCTACCGCAGATTCGCTCTATAAGTCGGATATTTTTCCTACTTCAGAATATCTCACAGGTAAGCAAGGCGCCCCGCTGCAAGACGGTTTTGATCCGCTTGAATATATCGTTTCTGCATCACACCAAAAAGGAATCGCAGTACACGCGTGGGTTAACCCTCTTCGGGTTACTACGGGCTTGTCTACATCTCCAAATCACGACGTAACAAACCTCGCTGAAAATCACCCTGCGCGCCAAAATCCCGGTTACGCTATTTCATATGC
Organism: Candidatus Flemingiibacterium sp.; assembly: GCA_045579105.1. GTDB lineage: Bacteria > Bacillota > Clostridia > Oscillospirales > CAG-272 > Flemingiibacterium. The sequence goes on along the minus strand of JAZNLM010000061.1, from coordinate 6,891 downwards.
TGATGGAAAACTGTATTTTGACTGCGGCAATCCAGACATTCGCACAATGATTGCCGACAGCGTTGCAGAGATTGCCGCAAACTACGCCGTTGACGGCGTTATATTCGACGATTACTTCTATCCATATCCCGTTACCGTCGACGATGGAAGCGTAGCCACGTTTGATGACAGTGAAAGCTTCACCAAATACGGTGGAGATATGTCACTCGACGATTGGCGACGTAATAATGTTAATATGATGATTAAGGAGTGCTATACAGCGATAAAATCGGTTCGAAGCAATTGTAAGTTTGGAGTGGCACCGTTTGGTATCTGGCAAAACGATGACGGCGAAAACGGCGGATCTCAAACGGCAGGTCTTGAATCGTATTCTTCCATATATTGTGATCCCACAGAGTGGATACGTGGCGGTTATATTGACTATATCGCGCCGCAGATATATTGGCGATTTACGAATCCCGTGGCCCCTTATGCCACACTTGTACGGTGGTGGAATGATGCTGTTTCGGGAACGGATGTGGAACTTATGATAAGCCACGGCGCTTATAATTACGATACGTGGAACAATCCAAAAAATGAGCTTGTAAATCAAGTGGATTTTGCACGGAGCTTCGCCGCATACAGCGGCTCTATATTATATGGATACACAGCGCTGAAAGCAAATTCAAATGGACTTTTTGATGAAGTATGCGAAATATTTGCAGAAAACGGGCAGGTCATTGATGCCGCTGCGAATACTTCCCACTAAAACGGAAATACTATCAAAAGCCGGACAAAATATGTAAAAAGGCGAAAATAATTCCCCCAAACCCCTTGACAACTACGGAGTGATGTGGTATACTATATCAGTGCTTAGATCTAGGTCTTGGTACATAAGAGCCACTAGCTCAGTTGGCAGAGCATTTGACTTTTAATCAAAGGGTCTGGAGTTCGAATCTCCAGTGGCTCACCAGAAAAAGCACTTGTTTTTACAAGTGCTTTTTCTCATATATGCTGATTTGTTTTTCAGAGGAGAATTTCAAAATGACCGAGAAAGAGCTTAAGATTTGGGCGCCCCTCAGAGTTGAAGAATTTGAATTTGAAGGCAGAATCGCCAACATCGTTTTCCCCGAAAGGGCTAACGATAAAAAGAGTTGGGCTATCAAAACAGAATACCGTGATCCATTCCCCGAAACCTAGCTTGAGCTTTTAAAGCGCGGCTATCACGTTACTTATCTTAAGAACACAAGCCGTTGGGCTCCTAAGATTGACTGCGATGCTAGGGCTCGTTTTGTAAAATACATCGGCGAAAAGTACGGTCTTGCAGACAAGTGCATTCCGATAGGTATGTCCTGCGGCGGCTGTCACGCTGTAAACTTCGCAGGCTTCTATCCCGAGTGCGTACAGTGTATGTTTATCGATGCGCCTGTGCTTAACTTTGTAAGCCACCCGATGCGCTGTGGCACAGAATACAAGCGCAAGGTTTGGGAAACCGAATTTTTGAAGGCATATCCGAGCATCACACGCGCTGATGTTCTTAATAAGTTTGACAATCATCAGATCAACAAAGCTCCTATCCTTATCGAGCACAAGATCCCGATACTTATGCTTTACAGAACCGCTGATATAGTTGTTGACTACTGCGAAAACGGACTTCTTCTCGAAGAGCTTTACGTGGATCATCCCGAGCTTCTCACCGTTATCAAACGCGAGTCACAAGGACATCATCCGCACGGCTTCCCTGCACGCCCCGACATCGTTGCCGATTGGATAGACGCTCACGCTTAATTATAATAAAGGAGAATATATTATGATGACCGAAAACGAACGTAAAATCTGGGTTCCCTACAGAATAGAAGAATTTGAATTTGAAGGAAGACCTGCTAATATCATTTTTCCCGAGAAAGCAAACGAAAAGAAAAGCTGGACTATTAAGACCGAATATCGAGACGCGTTTCCGGAAACCGAGCTTGAGCTTTTAAGACGCGGATTTCACGTTACTTACCTCAAAAACAAGTCCCGCTTCGCAACCAAGGAGGACTGCGATGCAAAGGCTCGTTTTGCAAAATATCTTCACGAAAAATACGGTCTTGCCGAAAAGTGCATACCCGTTGGCATGTCCTGTGGCGGCGCACACGCAATAAACTTTGCAGGTTTCCACCCAGAGTATGTTCAGTGTATATTTATAGATGCACCCGTACTTAATTTCCTTGATTATCCCGGATGCCTTCGCAATCTCGACAATCGCGATACGTGGGAGAACGAATTCCGCCTCGCTTATCCTAATATGAAGCGCGGAGAGTTCTTAAACTTCGACAATCACCCCATCGGAAAGGCACCTATTCTTATCGAAAACAAAATTCCCGTACTTATGCTTTACGGAACTGACGATATTGTCGTATACTATTCTGAGAACGGTGAAATGCTCGAGGAATACTACGCAGATCACCCCGGTCTTCTCACCGTTATCAAGCGCGAATCGCAGGGACATCACCCCCACGGGTTCCCCGCTCGCCCTGACATCACGGCAGACTGGATAGAAGCACACGCATAGACAAAGTTAAACAGCACTCACGTTTGTGAGTGCTGTTTTATTTGAATATATGCATTATATTTATTTACATTTTTTAGAGAATTTTTCAAACAGACATTGATTATTCATATTTCAGGTGTATAATATATTTTGAATGATTTTATTTGAATTTGGAGGCAATTTCAATGGATAAGAAACTCACTAAACTTAACTCCTTCGCAGGCATTGAAGGTCCTGTTCTGACTATTGTTATGGACGGTATCGGCGTTGCTCCAGCAAATGCGGCAAACGCTGTAAACGCGGCGTATACGCCCACCCTCGATATGCTTGCAACAAAGTATCCGCACGTTAACTTAAAGGCTCACGGTACGGCTGTAGGTCTTCCCTCTGACGACGATATGGGTAACTCCGAGGTTGGTCACAACGCCCTCGGCGCAGGTCAGGTATTCGCACAGGGTGCAAAGCTCGTTTCGCAGTCTATCGAATCAGGTAAGATGTTCGCATCTGCAACCTGGCAGGAACTTATTGCAAATGTAAAGACAAATAACTCTACTCTTCACTTCCTCGGCCTTTTCTCCGACGGTAATGTACACTCTCACATCGACCACTTAAAGGCCATGCTCGTTCAGGCAAAGAAAGAGAGCGTGTCCACCGTACGTATTCACATCCTTATCGACGGACGTGACGTTGGTGAAACCTCTGCACTTGAATACATTGATCCGTTTGAAGCATTTATTGCAGAGCTTCGCGATGAGAACTTCGATATAAAAATTGCTTCCGGCGGCGGACGTATGCAGATTACTATGGACCGTTATGAAGCTAACTGGGCTATGGTTGAGCTTGGTTGGAAAACTCACGTTCTCGGTGAGGGCAGACAGTTTGAAAGCGCTGCAGATGCTGTTAAAGCCTATCGTGAAGAGCTTAAGGTCATCGACCAGGATCTGCCCCCATTCGTTATCGCTGAAGGCGGCAAGCCCGTTGGCACTGTAAACGACGGCGACAGCGTTATCTTCTACAATTTCCGCGGCGACCGCTCGATTGAGATTTCCAAGGCGTTTGACGACGAGAACCTTGACAAATTTGACCGCGTTCGTTATCCTAAGGTGGTTTACGCAGGTATGCTCGAGTATGACGGCGACCTTCATATTCCAAAGAAGTACCTCGTATCCCCCCCCGAGATCACCGAAACTATGGGCGAGTACCTTGCAGGCACGGGTGTATCCCAGCTCGCTATCTCCGAAACGCAGAAATACGGTCACGTAACCTACTTCTGGAACGGCAACAAGTCCGGTAAGTTCGACGATGCACTTGAAACCTACATCGAAATTCCTTCCGACGTAGTTCCCTTCGAGCAGAGACCTTGGATGAAGTGCGCAGAGATCACCGACAAGCTTATCGAGTGTCTTGAGTCAGGCAAGTATAAGTATCTTCGCGTAAACTTCCCGAACGGCGATATGGTCGGCCACACAGGTTCGTTCCTTGCAACTCAGGTTTCTGTTGAAGCACTCGACCTTCAGCTCGCACGTATCCTCGCAGTTGTAGACAAGCTCCATGGCGCGGCTCTCATCACCGCAGACCACGGCAATGCAGACGAGATGTATGAGCTTGACAAGAAATCCGGCGAACCCAAGAAGAATAAGGACGGCTCCTATAAGGCAAAGACAAGCCACACACTTAACCCCGTCCCCTGCTATATTTACGACAACTACACCGCAGACAAGTACGAGGTCAAGGCAGATAATGGCAAGTTCGGTCTTTCAAACGTTGCGGCAACAATGGTTAACCTTCTCGGTTACAACGCACCCGCAGTTTGGGATGAGTCGATAATTGAGATTAAATAAAATTTATCGGGTAACGCCAAGGCGTTACCCGATTTTTCATTCTGCTTTAATATAAGAAATATCAGCCGAAATCACCCGTTCGTCAAGTTCTGCCACTATATCCGTTGGAAGCATGGTAGTCGTATCAACTGTTACAAAAACCCGGTTATCACCGTTAACGTACATTGCGCGCTCACATTTGAGTCCGTTTTCTTTCACTCTTTCCGATGAGTGATAGTGCTCACTCGATATACAGAAAAGCGAAATAATATCTGATATACCCGATACAGCTGCCTCGTCGTTTATCGGTATTTTCAGTGCGCCTGATGAAATATAGATTTCACCGTCTGTAATCTCGAAGCATACGCCAGAAATTATACTGTTTTCTCCGAGTATCAGCGTGGCATCTCTTGCGAGCATTCGTCCGTTCTCGTCGTATTCGGGTGCGGCAAGCGTGAGCTTTAATGGCATTTCTTCTTCATTTATTGTAAATACGCCCTCAACGCGCAAGTTTAGGTTTTGATAAGCGAGTCTATCCGTACTCTGTGAGGTGTTACAAGACGTGAAAAAGAGCGTGAGCACACAAAATACAGAAAGTAATATATAACGCATAACCGCCTCCGATATAATGTTTGTTACATTATATTATCGAAGGCGGTAAACTATTCATAAACTGTTATCGGAGCGTGAACGCGCCGGGATTTGCAAGGCGCAGCAGGCGCTTTGCATCATCCGTTGTTTCAAATATAACGGCGCATTTTCGCTCGTGTTTTTTATCATTCCAAACGCACACGAATGCGGTTTGGCTGTCTTCCTGTGCAAAGCGCTTGATCTCGGATATATTCGCTTTTTCAAGCATATTCCGCCTGCTGTCATCATGCGGCGCAATAAGCGTGGCATCGGAAAGATCTACACGGCACTTGACACGCCTTGTTGCCCCACCATATATAGCCGCAATCGTAAGCATATTTGCTTCGATTGAGTATTCATACTCCGTACGAGTAAATCGCCACGTAAGATTTATCAGCGCATACAGCAAAAACGGATAGAGTACGACAAGCGCTACTACGTGCAAAAGTAAACCAAAGATAAATAGATAAGCCGCCGACAGCACCGTGTATATAGTAACAAGCATTACACGCCAAAATCTTATCTTCGCAGTATCGGACGGGCGCACAACGTATTCTGTAAAGCTCTTATGTTCGTTCATTGTTCTCTCCTAAATTATATTTTATCAATTCAGAGAATTGGTCAATTTCACTTTCCATTACGTCTTCTATACACTAATTATAGCACGCATATTGTGTTTTGGCAATACGCACATATAAAAAATCACTTAAATACTACTTTATATCACGAACCCCCTTGAAAAATACGACGAAATAGTGTATTATATATATGAGAAAATATTTATATAGCGAAAGGACACATAAAATGAAAGCTGTTATTACCGTAACCGGAAAAGATGCTATGGGCATCATCGCGAAGGTCGCAAACAACTGCGCTGACTGCGGAGCGAATATCGTTGATATTTCGCAGAGCGTACTTAGTAGTTATTTTGCAATGATTATGCTCGTAGACATCGATGCGCTTAAAATTCCGTTTACCGAATTTGTTGATAAAATGACCGAGCTTGGAAACGCATCCGGACTCGTTATCCAGACTATGCACGAGGACATCTTCTCTGCAATGCACACCATTTGAGTTTAGAGAGAGGTCAAAATAATGTTTAACACAGCTGATATACTTGAAACAATAAGTATGATACGCGAAGAAAACCTCGATATCCGTACTATCACAATGGGCATTTCCCTGCTCGACTGTGCGACGGATGACGAAAACCGCTTCGCAGAAAAAATTTACGATAAGATCACAAAAACAGCAGAGAAGCTCGTCACAACCGGCGAGGATCTCTCGAAGGAATACGGTATACCGATAATCAACAAACGCGTTGCCGTAACGCCTATTTCACTTTGCGGAGGTACTTTCAGCCCAGAAGGATACTTAAAAGCAGCTCACGCACTTGATCGTGCTGCAGAAACACTCGGCATTAACTTCATCGGAGGCTTCGGTGCACTTGTACACAAGGGGATGACAAAGAAGGAAGAAGCCTTCCTTTCCATAATTCCGCAGGCCCTTGCCGAAACCAAATTCGTATGTTCTTCTGTTAACGTTGCAACCACCAAGGCAGGCATCAATATGGATGCCGTTGCAAAAATGGGCCACATTATCAAGGAAGCGGCATATCTTACCCGTGACGAGCAGTCTATCGGCTGCGCCAAGTTCGTTGTGTTCGCAAACGTGCCCGAGGATAACCCCTTTATGGCAGGTGCGTTCCACGGTGTCGGCGAAGGCGAGGCTGTTGTAAGCGTTGGCGTATCCGGTCCCGGCGTTGTGGCTTCGGCTATCAAACGCGCAGGCAACTGCGACTTCTCTACCCTTGCGGATATTATCAAGAAGACCGCGTTTAAGATTACGCGTGTCGGTCAGCTCGTTGCTCACGAGGCATCAAGACGTCTTGATATCCCATTCGGTATCGTAGACCTCTCGCTTGCGCCT
>JAZNLM010000060.1:0-3429 GCA_045579105.1 Candidatus Flemingiibacterium sp. | reverse complement strand
AACAGCGTCTGCAGCCCAATCTGCAATGTTCTTCTTGTCACCATACGAGAGAGCGCCGGTGGTAGTTACGGTCTTACCCTTGCTCTTTGCATAGCGGTAAATGATAGCAGCCATCTGTTCGTTTGTAATCTTGCCGTTAGGATCAAACTGGGTTGCGGAAACGCCGTTTACAATGCCCTCTGCAGCAGCCCATGCAACTGCCTTGTTGTACCAGGTGTTTGCCGCAACATCCTTGAAGGTTGCGTTGCCCTTATCAGGAGTACCCTCAAGACGATGGAGAATGGTTACAAACATTGCGCGAGTAAGTGTGGTGTTAGGTTCGAAGGTGGTGTTGGACATACCAAGCATTACGCCCTTAATGTTAACGTACTTAACGCCATCAAAATACCAAGCGCTCTCAAGAACGTCTGTGAAGGGGTTGGTCCAAGCATATGCGCTGTCCTCGGGAGCAATAGTACCGCTCTGCTTGAAGTTGATACCGTTAGCTGTTGCAAAAGCATGTGCGTTGGAGTTGAGCGCCGCGCTGATAGTTACACCTGCAGAGCCGTCAAACGCATATCTGTCAATTTTTTCAACAGAGCTCGGGATAGTTACATTACGGAGCGCGGTGCAGTAACCGAATGCATTGTAAGGAATTTCGGCAACGCCGGCAGGAATATTAACAACAATGAGATTCGAGCAACCGCTGAACGCAGAAGCGCCGATAGTTTGAAGTTTTGCAGGAAGATTTGCGCCCGTAAGTGCGGAACAGTTTTCAAAAGCCATGCTTCCAATGGAAGTAACATTAGAAGGAATGGTGATACTTGCAAGTGCGCTGCAGCCTGCAAAAGTGAGGTTGCGGATTTCAGTAACGCCTGAAGGAATAGTAACACTGGCAAGCTTGGTGCAGTTTCTAAATGCGCCTACGCCAATGCTCTTAACAGTGCTCGCGATAGTAACAGTGGTGATGTCAGAGCCGCTGAAAGCGTAGTTACCGATAGAAGTGATGCCGTTCGAAATAACAACAGAAGTATATCCGGTGCCATCCCAGGGAGCAGCGCTAAGCTGATAATTGTCCATTTTACCAGTTCCGCTGATAGTAAGCACACCGCCGGAGATACTCCAGTTAGCAGAAGCGCCGCAGGTTCCGGAAGTGGTAGCAGAAGTGGTCAGAAGAACATCGTCAGCCTGGACCATAACAGCTGCGGATGCAAAAAGCATCATGCACGACATAGCAATGCAGATAGTTTTAGTGGTAAAGTTTCTCATTATTTTTATCCTCCTTATGCCATGTGGCATATAATATATGTTTTAAAATGGTTTTGAGTTTTATATATTGTCAATTATTCAAGACCGTTTGCTCTGCGCTTTTCAACAAGATTGTTTATTCTCGTTACGGGATTAAGCAGTGCGCTTACCGAGTGGTCGTGATTGAGTGTATCAACTATGTATGCAATGTACTTGCACATATTAACTTCCACGAACCATTCACGTTGTTTAAGTTCCTCGGTACGGTAAATAAGATTAGTAGTAAAGATACGGTCGATAATACCTTCTTCATATGCCGCATCAAATCTTTCAAGACCATTGCAGAAAAGGCCAAAAGTAGAGAATACGAAAATTCTTTTTGCGCCCTTACTCTTGAGCTGTCTAGCAACGTCAAGCATAGAGTCGCCTGAGCTTATCATATCGTCAACAACGATGGCATCTTTACCGTGAAGGTCACGGCCAAGATACTCATGCGCCTCGATGGGATTCTTTCCGTCAATAATCACGGAGTAGTTGCGGCGCTTATAAAACATACCAAGGTCAAGTCCGAGCACCGATGAATAGTACATACAACGGCTCATGCCGCCTTCGTCAGGTGAAACCACCGAAAGATTATCTCGATTGAGTTTGATATCGGGCACACTTTTACAAAGTGCCTTTATCATTTGGTAAGTACAGCGTACATTCTCAAAGCCTGAAAGAGGAATTGCGTTCTGAACGCGTGCATCGTGAGCGTCGAAAGTTATAATATTGGAAACCCCCATAGCGACGAGCTCCTGAAGAGCGTTTGCACAGTCGAGAGATTCCCTTGAAGAACGCTTATGCTGACGTCCCTCATAAAGCATCGGCATGATGACTGAAATGCGGCGCGCCTTACCGCCTATTGCCGCGATTACACGCTTTAAGTCCTGATAATGATCGTCGGGACTCATCGGCACGGTCATCCCGTACATCTTGTAGGTAACACCGTAGTTGAAGCAGTCGTTAACGATGTAAACGTCGTGACCACGCAGCGACTCGTGTATATTGCACTTTGCCTCGCCGGTGCCGAAACGCGTGCAGTCTGCCTGAACAATGAAAGATTTGTCTGTTCCTCGCCATTCTTTGAGGTATGCGTCGACCTGTGCTGTTAATTCCTCACAGCCGCGAGTTCCGATGACACTAAGTTCGCCGTATAAAGTTTCATCCATAATTTGATTTTCCTCCGTAAACAGCCCTAAAACCGATGCTGACTTTCTCCCACTAACAAGTGAGCCGATAATTACACGGATATTATATCATATAATTCGAAATTTTGAAAGAGCTTTTATGATATTTTTATTTATTTGTTGAAACCACCCAAAAGTCACATATTTTTTTGTGCATTGTGCTGTTTCAAATTTATTGATATGGTGAGATTTGCATATTTGGTAACACTTGGCACAAATAATGTTAACAAAACCATGATTGCCTTTTGGTCAACAATCAACAAAAAATATGTTTTGTTAAAAAAATTGAAATATTTTCTTGACATCACATTTACTTTTTGTTATAATTTGTCGTAAGAGGGACATCTACCTCTGAAAATAAAATTTAAAAGGAGAAAAACAAATGAAAAAGTTTCTTTCCATCATCTTGGCTTGCCTTATGCTCACAGCTCTGGTACTTACTGGCTGTGGCGAAACCGGCAAAAACGGCGATGACAACTCTGCACTGACAAAGGAAAATATCAAGGTTGCTTTCCTCTACGTTGGTACTATCGGTGACCTCGGTTACTCCTACGCACATGATCAGGGTAGACTTGCTCTCGAGGCTATGGGCATTACCACCACCTACGTTGAGAACGTTCCAGAGTCATCCGAATGTGAGGTAACTCTCCGTCAGCTTTGCAACGAGGGCTACAATGTAATTTACGCTACATCCTTCGGTCATGGCGAGTGGGTTGAAAAGGTTGCCCCCGATTATCCTGATGTATACTTCGGTCATGCTACCGGTTACATCACCGGTGACAACTACGGTAACTACATGGGCCGCGTTTACGAGGCTCGTTACCTTGCAGGCGTTGTTGCGGCTCTCAACTCCGAGTCCGGCAAGATTGGCTACGTTGCAGCTATGAAGATCCCGGAGGTTATCCGCGGCATCAACGCGTTCACTCTCGGTGTTCGCTCAATCAATCCCGAGGCTACCGTTGAGGTAGTATGG
>JAZNLM010000059.1:0-9807 GCA_045579105.1 Candidatus Flemingiibacterium sp. | reverse complement strand
AGACCAAGGAAGAAGCAGTAACCGCAGGAAGACAAATCAGTCAAAATCAGGGTACTGAACTCGTCATCCACGGTATGAACGGACGCATCCAATCCTCGGATAGCCACGGCAACGACCCGTGTCCGCCGAAAGGCTAAGCGTAAGAGGTAAATGCAATGGCTACACATCACGGTGGAAAAGTCGGCAAGACCCTCGCTACAAAAGGCTCCTTCAAGTCTGCAAAGAGTAAGGCGGGCAAAACGCTTGCCAATCACAAAGCCAAGGAACACTAATTCTCAGGGCATCTATGCGTTCGCACAGATGCCCACTTTCTTTTTAATCCTCAGTGAGCTGTTCGCTGTGATGATTATCCATATCATTGAAAATTAACAATCGATTCGTTTGAGTGATGTTGCTGCTCACTCCTCCACGCCAAACCCACCGCAGTAGTTAAGTACCCGCCGTCCGATCACGAATACCCTGTACGTCGGATTCGGCACAACCACCTCCGTACGCGGAAGATTTGTAAGCAAATCTCTCTGATTATCAACCTTTTTTGACCGAGGTTCGCCTCCACCACGTAGTGCGTACAAAAAAGATGCACCCTGAAAAACGCAGGTTTTCCTGCGTTTTTCTCGTTTTATCTCCGTTTTTCTCACTTTTTCAAAAATCGGTTTTTGAGTGCAAAAAAAAGATGCAATCTGCCGATTTTGCCCTTTTGAGTGAAACGAACCCGTGTCTGCAATAAATTTGAATAGTCTGTTTGGCAAGCCACTTTGCAAGCTACTCTTTATGCTTGTAAATGGTTCATTTGATAATTAAAGGGCTTCTTTAGTTTCTCTACGAAACGGCGTTATTGACTGTATCTTAAGTGTGCTGTATAATAAGTACAGATCGGAGGCCTGCGATACTAAATCATAAAGGAGAAACGCAGTATGAAACTTCTCATAGGCGAAAAAATAAGCTATCACAGAAAACAGAAGAATATGACTCAGGAACAGCTTGCTATTCAGATCGGTATTTCCGCACAAGCCGTTTCGGGTTGGGAGCGGGAAGTCGGCTATCCGGATATCACACTTCTTCCCGGTATCTCACATGCACTTGGTATTTCCATCGATGAACTGATGGGGAATGATGAGATCGGAGTAAGAGAGGATATCAAAAACTTTTACGAGAAATTCTGGAGACTTGATAAATCAGGAAAATTGAAGCTTGCCACAGAATATTATCACAAATATCCTGAAAAATATGAAATTGCAGATACTCTCATTGAAGTATTGTCGGATTGGGGCTTTGCAAACACCAAAGAATACTTTTCTCTGATGCGCGAAGCTTGTACGAGAATTATTGAAAAATGCACAGACAGTAATATTCGGTTTAATGCGGTTGCCGCAATGAGCAGATGGGCGGAAGACGATGAGGCAGACCGTTGGCTTAATATGAATCCCAAACTGTACGGCTATATCCGCGGCGAGGTTCTTGAAGAGAGATTGCTGAATAAAGGGAAACATGAGGAAACGAGGCAACAGAGGTATAAAAACAATCTTAGTCTGATGCTTTATGTCGTGGCAAAAACAGTTGAACCTATGGGGAGCCCCGAAGAAGCTATCGAGCATTATGGATATTTAAGAAAACTGATACAAACATTCGGAGAAAAAGGTGATATTCCCGACGGATGGCTATGCAAGTATGCTTATATCACTATGAAGAATGCAGCGGGGCTTTTCGGCGTGGGGCGTATCGAAGAGGGATTCATACTTTTTGAGGAATCCATGAGCGCATACAAAAAATACTTTGATCTTCCGGACGGTGTTCCCCTATCCTTGGGTGCACCGGGCTTCTTCGGAGATATCGCTGTGAAGAAATATACTGTTTCCGGATTGTGTGACAGCTATACTGTGGATTTTGAGGCATCTTCATACTATATGCAGAATGCTCCATTTCTTTATTACACATTGACTGAAGATTCCGGTTTGGCAGGCGGTTTCGAAGCAGTTAGGGATGATCCGAGATTTATGAAAGCTGTGAAAGAAGCGGAATCGCTTGCAGATGAGTGGCTTAAAAAGCGAGGAGAGTAGGGAACGCTGTATCTTTTCCGTACGGTGTAGCCACGTAGTGCGTACAAAAAAGATGCACCCTGAAAAACGCAGGTTTTCCTGCGTTTTTCTCGTTTTATCTCCGTTTTTTGCTTTAAAAAATCGTTTTTTGAGTGAAACAAAGATGCAATCTGCCGATTTTGCCTTTTTGTGCTTATAATTTATTTAATGAACAACAATATTGTTAACATATATTTAACAATTGGGTGATATAATATAAAGATAAAGATATAATGGTATTACTGTGCCATTATTGCGATATTTGCAACTTCTCTGACGATAAGGGGGTGCTGTTAATGCCGAGCGAGCCTATTCTTGTTCTTAATACAGAAAATGACGTACACACACTTAAAATCGAATATGTTTCTGAGGATTCCCTCGGAGAAAATATGAACGGCGAAAGCGGCTACCATATTTATCACGTTAGAATGATTACGGAGTATCTCCTTCGTGAACTTTTGTCATATAAGCCTGAGCTTAAACTGACTGAGGAAGACATATCAGCTATAATAATAGCATCTTCACTGCATGATATCGGCAAAATGCAAATCCCCCAAAGTATTTTGAATTATCCGGGAACTTTGTCTTCGGTGGAATACGATATTGTGAAGAAACACTCTGCGTTTGGTGAAAAGATTATTAGAGAAGCGGACGCTGACAGTGTTGACCCCAAAATTGTCGAATATGCTGCGAAGATTTCCAAATCTCATCACGAGCGTATTGACGGTACTGGGTATCCAGAGGGGTTACACGGTGATGAAATCCCACTGTGTGCGCAGGTGGTTGCTCTGGCGGACTCTTACGATGCGCTTACAAGCACGCGAAGCTATAAGGATGCCTTTTCGCAGGACGTTGCTCTGCAGATGATTTCAAGCGGAATGTGCGGTGTGTTCGATGAGGTGCTTGTAGAGTGCCTTATGCGTGTTGTAAATCATCGTTCGCTTGTCGCCTTCCGAGAAAATATTTTGAAAAAAAGAAGTGTTGTTGAAGAATACACCAGCGTTAAATTAAAACGTGTTCTCCTTATTGGAAATACAGAATACATAACAAAAGAATTTGTGGATAACACTTTCCCGCAGAGTAAGGTTATGGTTGTGGGAAATACTGCGCTTGGAAGCGCGGATAAGATTAAACTATTCCGTGTAAAAAAGCCGTCTGTTAAAGCGATACTTGAAACCTACACTTTTGATCTCATTGTATTTTTCGCCGCAGGCCTTCGTTTTCAGTCCACCGACCATAATGATGCGGAGGAACTTCGTGAGGTATTGCAGTATTCGACAGAGCTTCAAAGAAATGTTAAAATTGTGTATCTGTCGCCGCTTGATGCAGCATTCAAGGATAAAACCGACAAGGCTATAATGGCATCGGCCAACGAAAAGCTTTGCGATTTCTATACAAAACGATACTCGCTTGATATTAAAACGATTCAGATACCGTACCTCTATTCCGGTACATACAAAAATGATTTTCTCTATGGCGTTTTTGAGGAATTATACAGTGGCAAAATTGTGAAGATTCCCGAGGCTGCCACGGCGAAAATGCATTTTCTCTCCCTTGGTGATCTGTCTGAACTGCTTGCCCGTATCGTTGACAATTGGAAGGTCGGCAGCGGAGTTTTAAGCGTGGGCGACGAATTTCACATTACGTTCGCCGATTTCGTCGATAGACTTACCGAGCTTGATGAAAATGTGAAGACAGAGTTTACCGAGAATCATTCCTCTGGGCAGCTTAGAACCGTCAACACAGCCCTAAGAAGCGAGTACGGTTGGTTTGCCAAAATATCGATTCTGGAAGAACTGCCGGAGCAGTACGCGCGCTACCTTACAGCAAAGCAGGATAAGAGCGAAACTGTGTTTGACAAGATAAAAAAATGGATGGCCGAACACGCGCTGTTTATAAAGACGGTTGAACTTATTCTGCTGTTTTTCTTGTCGGAGCTGTTTATACATATAACCGATTCTGCGGTGATTTTTTCAATAGTGGATTTTCGCACCATATTTATTGTAATTATGGCAACACTGTACGGACTTTATTATGGTCTTGCGGCGGCTACACTCAGCAGTATTTCCTATTTTATCGCCAAGGTTGCGGCCGGAACAAATCCGTTCACTATTTTCTATGAGCCGACAAACTGGCTTGCGTTTGTATTTTTCTTTCTGGTCGGTGCTCTTTGCGGGTATGTAAACCTCAAAAAGGAAGATCACAACAAGTACCTTGAAGAACAAAACCAGCTCCTTGAAAATAAGCTTATTTTCACGAGTGAGATCTATGAAGATACACTGCGCGACAAAAAGGAGCTTAAAAAGCAAATAATCAGCTCGAAGGACAGTTTCGGTAAAATCTTTGATATCACGAGAAGACTTAACACCGTAGCCCCGCAGCAGCTATATCTTCGAATCATCGAAACCTTTGAGGAAATTCTTGAAAACAAAAGTATAACCGTATATTCGATCAAACCGGGTACTGCATTCGGACGTTTGGAAGTTGCATCAAGAGATCTGCTTGACGTTGCCTCACGCTCTGTTTCGATAGACACGTACGCGCCCGTGATCGAGCAGCTTAAAGATGGCGGTATTTGGAAAAACACCTCTCTTACCGGTGAATATCCGATGTATGCCGCAGGCGTTTACAGAGGAAACGAGCTGATACTTATGATTTTTCTGTGGCACGCGAATGTTGATCAGAGATCGCTCTACTACGTAAACCTTTTCAAAATTCTGCGTGACCTCGTGCAGATGTCACTGCTTCGCGCGTATGACTATAATAATGCACTGATTGAAAAACAGTATATTGGAAACACGCGCATTATGAATGCAGAGTATTTTGAGGAGTGCGTGAAAAATTTTACCGCGCTTGCTGAGAAAAAGGTATCATCAAACATAATGCTTGAATTTGATCTGAACGATCATAGCCTCGAAGAAGCAGATGCAATGATTTCAGGCAAGATCAGAGTTACCGACATACTTGGAATTACAGATGAAGGAAAATTGCGACTTATTCTTTCGCAGGCAACTGAAAAAGACCTTGCGTTCATTCTGCCGCGATTTGAGGGGCTTGACATTACCGTTACCGTACTGAAATAAGAAAGGAAAGCTATGATTTACATAACATTGGCGGCTGTACATCTTGCTGTTTGCCTGCTTGTATTTCTCGGAATTCAATTCAATATCCTTTCAGTACATAAGTATATGCTCTTGGTGGCACTGCTTCTTCCGTTTTGGGGAGTGCTTATTGTGCTCATTCTCCATTTTCAAATTGCGTTTGATGCAGATGACTGTGCCGAGATTGACGTCGAAAAGTTAAAACTCGAATCAGAGCTTTACAAAAGCGTTACAGTGGACGATAAACGGGCGGATATGGCTGTTCCGATAGAAGAAGCACTGCTTATTAACTCTGCACGGGAAAGACGCTCTATCATAATGGACGTTTTAAACGATAATCCCGGTGATTATGTTGAGTTTCTGCAGAAGGCGGGAAACAATGATGACACCGAGGTTGTACACTACGCGGTAACAGCGATGGTGGAGATATCCAAGGAAAACGACTATATGCTCCAAAAGCTTGAGGCGGCACATGCTGCCGAGCCCGATAATATGGATGTACTCGGGCAGTACTGCGATTTTCTTTGGAACTGTCTTTCGCAGAACCTTATGCAGGGACAGGTTGAGGTTATGAACCGCGAGCTGTTTTCACAGTTAATGCACAAAAAAATCGCGGTGTGTGACAATATAGAGGATTATAACCGCCTTGCGCAGAACGAGCTTAAACGCGGCAGCTTTGATGCCGCCGGAGAGATTCTCTCACAAATGGGCAAAAAGTGGCCGTATTCGGAAGAATACATTCTTCTTAACATACAGTATCTCGCATCGCTTGGCAAAGGCGATGATATCAGCGACTTTATAAGTCAAACCGAAAACAGTCACGTTTATTTATCGTCAAAAACAAAGGAGGCGCTTGCGTTTTGGGCGAACTGACGCGTCAAATCCGCAAATTCAGTTTCAAGGGAATTCTTGTTGTCCTTTGTGTATTTCTCGTCATTTCCGCAATACTGTTTATAGAGCTTACCGGTATTAATGCAATACGCTATGACCGTCAGCTGGAGCTGCTGCCTGATGAACTCGCTCTTAAAAAAGCCGATGTGTGTGCAACGCTCCCGAAAAACACGCTTCTTTTGATAGACAGTAGCGATGAGGCTTCCAGTTTGGCATACGAACAGTTTGACGTAATACTCGATGATATGAAGGTCGGACACACAGTGTGCGATGTTGCAAAAGAGGATGTACCCGTGTTTGACACATTCTCGCAGGTTATCGTTTTGCTCGCTGATCTTTCTCCTGTGGGCGAAAAGGTTGTAACTCTTTGTGAGTGGGTGTATGTCGGCGGCGCCGCGTGGTTTCCTCTCACACTCGAAACAAACGCATATTCATCTGCTATTTCCCAGATGATCGGCATTGATGCGCTCTCGCCGTCATACTACGTGGTTGATAGCATATATGTAAACGAAGGCTTTATGATCGGCGGCGGCCGTGAATTCGCGCTTCCCGACCCGTTTGAGTCATCCAGAACAGTTATACTTTCCGAAGACACAGCAACGGTCTATGCCAGCGCAAATGAGCCTGGCGGAGTGCCGCTTGTGTGGAAGGCAAAATATGGAAAAGGTGAATTTGTCGTTAATAATATTGGAATATATGATAAGTATGTGCGCGGCTTTTATGCGGCATCATACAGTTTGCTTTCAGACGTATGCGTATATCCTGTAGTAAACTCGTCTACCTACTACCTCGACGATTTTCCATCGCAGATTCCCAGCGGAATCAGTGAGTACATACAACGCGACTATAACACGACCATCAGAGATTTTTATATCAATATCTGGTGGCCAGATATGATAAATTTTGCAGACAAATACGGCATAAAATATACCGGACTTGCTATTCTTTCCTACGACGACCGTATTGACGGAACCGCGGATGCCACACCAGATACGGGTACGTTCCAGAGCTTCGGAAATATGCTTCTCCGCAAGGGCGGTGAGCTTGGCTATCACGGCTACAATCACCAGCCACTTTATATCGAAATGGACTACAAGGGACACTACGATTACAAAACGTGGCAGTCCGAGGCGGCAATTAAAAAGGCGTTTGATGAGCTTGTAGCAACGTGCGACACACTTTTCCCCGATACAGAGTTTGCTCTGTACGTTCCGCCGTCAAATCTTATTTCCGATGAGGGACGAAATGTTCTGATCACCGAATATCCGCATATAAAAACCATTTCCGGCATCTATTTTGCGGATGCGGCGGATGCCGAGCTTGATCTTGACTGTATGCAGGAATTTGAGGTGCACGAAAAAGGTGTCGTCGACCAGCCGCGTGTTATCTCCGGATTTATCTTGGACGATTTCCAGAATTTAGCCGCAATTTCCGAGCTTAATATGCATTTTGTCAATTCGCATTTTACTCACCCTGACGATGCGCTTGACCCCGAGCGCGGAGCTGAACTAGGATGGGGCGAAATGAAACGCAGATTTGACGGTTTCCTATCGTGGCTTTATACCTCGGCACCATGCCTTCGCAATATGACCGGCACAGAGGCTTCCGCCGCTGTGCAGAGATACGTAGCCTGTGCACCATACACGGAAGTTTCCGAGGACAGCGTTAAGATAACGATAGATAATTTTTACGATGAAGTACAGCTCCTCATTCGCTTTAATGAAAAGATGCCCGATACGATAAGCGGTGGTACGCTTACTCATTTAACGGGCGGACTGTATCTCATCTCGGCAATTGGGGATGTTGTTGACATTACACTGAAATAGGAGCAAAACGTGAGGATTTGTTTGGTTTTGGAAGGCTGTTACCCGTTTATAAACGGCGGCGTTTCCACCTGGATGCATCAGTATATAACCGAGATGCCCGAGCACGAGTTTGTGCTCTGGGTGATCGGTGCAAAGGCTGAGGACAAGGATCATTTTGTGTATACGCTTCCGCCGAACGTTGTGGAAGTGGAGCAGGTGTTCCTTGACGATGCTCTGCGTGTAAAGGACACCGGTGTATTTAATCATCACTTTAACGAAAAGGAAAAAGAGGCGCTTCGCCGTCTTGTTTCATCAGATAGTCCCGATTGGAATCTACTCTTTGAAATGTATCAGGTGCGACGCATCAATCCGATGTCATACCTCAAGAGCGAAAGCTTTCTTGAAATCCTCACCGAAACCTGCCGCAAGGAATTCCCGTTTATTGCGTTTTCGGATACGTTCCACTCGGTACGCTCACGACTTTTGCCGGTGCTTTACCTTATGGGAACTAAAATACCGGACGCAGACTGTTACCACGCTATATGCACGGGATACGGTGGACTTCTCGCGTCAATGGCAGCATACGTTAAGAAAAAGCCAATGCTTCTCACAGAGCACGGTATTTACACACGTGAGAGGGAAGAGGAAATTATCCGAGCAAAGTGGGTTGCGCGCGCATTTAAACCGCATTGGATAGATTTTTTCTATATGCTATCCGACCTTACATACGACCGAGCCTTCCGCGTTACATCGCTTTTTACCCGTGCTATGTACACGCAGATAAATATGGGCTGTGAAGCCTCAAAGTGCAGAGTAATCGAAAACGGTATCAGCTATGAGCGACTTGCCGGTATTCCTCTGAAAGAGGAGGACGGAATAGTGGATATAGGCGCTGTTGTTCGACTTGCTCCGATTAAGGATATCAAAACGATGATATACGCTTTTTTCGAGCTTTGCGCAAGAAAAGATAACGTACGCCTTCATATAATGGGAGGTGTTGACGATCAGGATTACGCCGATGAGTGTTACGCGCTTGTCAAGCAACTCGGTCTTGAGGATAAGATAATCTTTACGGGACGAGTTAATATTATTGAATATTTTGAAAAGCTCGACTTTACTCTGCTTACGAGTATTTCAGAGGGACAACCCTTGTCAGTGCTTGAATCGTTTGCCGCAAGACGGCCCGCGGTTACAACGGATGTTGGATGCTGCAGCGAGCTTCTTAACGGAAAGCCTGGAGATACTCTCGGAAAAGCGGGATACTTTGCGCCGCCAATGCAGCGTGAAAAGCTTGCGGATGCAATGGAAAAGCTTTGCGAATCAAGAGAGCTTCGTCTCAAAATGGGCGAGATCGGTCAGAAGCGCACTTACGAGAATTTCAGATATAACATTATGCTGACCAAATACAGAGATCTCTATAAAGAGGTGGAAAGAGAATGGCCGGAATCGGTTTTGAATTAAAAAAGCTTTTTGCGAAAAAAGGCGTGCTCAACACTGCCAAGGCGTACGGATATGCTGCAGTTGTATGCACGGGACCTATGCTTCTCGGCGTTTTGCTCCTGCTTGGAATTATGGGACTTTGTATGTTTTGGAAAATCGATATAAATACAAGAGAGCTTCTCATATGTATGATAACGTATACACTCCTTGCATCCGTTACTGTGACGTCGTTTTTCTCAATGGTAGTCACAAGATATGTTGCGGATATGCTTTTTGAGGAGAAGAACGAGGCGGTGCTTCCTGCCTTTTGGGGCTCTACGGTTATTATGATGGCAGTCGGATGTGTGCTTTACGGAATTTTCCTTGTATTTTCAGGTGCAACACTCTTGCAGGGAATACTTTGCTTTATTCTTTTCGGTGAACTGATCATCGTATGGAACGGGATGAGCTTTTTGTCGGCTATCAAGGACTATAAGGGGATTTTTATTTCGTTTC
>JAZNLM010000058.1:0-15836 GCA_045579105.1 Candidatus Flemingiibacterium sp. | reverse complement strand
CCGATGATGAAGTTGAAGCCCCAAAGAAGCGTTGATACCGTGGCTGCAAGTCCGGGTGCGAATTTCTCGAGTAACGCGGTAATTCCCCACGTTATGAGATAAGTGATAAGATAAATAACAGCTACGAGTGCGAACTGAACTGAAAGCTTATCTACTGATTCGGATATCGGAATCTCACCTTGATGCTGGAAGGTATCAAGTGTCACCGAACCGGAAAGTTCGGATTTGTCTTTCTGACGCTTAATAGAGCCTCGCTTGTTGTATACGTTGAGGAATATAACGCCGACAATGCACGCACAGAGGTAACCCATAGCCGCGAGCGAAAGTCCGAATGTGCGTCCCGGGAAGAAAAACTCCTCGCCAAGACCTTTGCTGAGATTTTCGTATGTAAGACCGACGTTATTTGCCTGACCGGGGCCTTGTCCGAATGCCATAGGAAGCAGAAGTCCGCTTGCTTTAAAGAGTTTTGGCATAACGGTATAAGCAAGTCCGAGGGATATTATTAGTCCCACTATAGCCTGAACAAGGTATGTACTTACAATAAGCGCACCGCTGCGGGCACTGACGAGTGCACCGGAGTCTGCGGACTTATCGGGAATACGAAGCGCCATAGCGATAAAGCCGAGTGCAAGTGCGTGGTATGTGAGATCCTCTAAAAATACAGTGTCGATGTCAAGAATGCCCGTGGAACGCAGAATGAGCAGTATAAAGCCTGCGAGCACAGAGAGTGGCATAAGAGATTTCCTGATAAATGGAATTTTGCGAAGAAGTACGTTTGAGAGCATCATCAGTGCCGCGATAATGCCGATCTGTATTATCGGCTTCCAAAGCTCTACGTTAGCTGCAGAAAAATCCATTGTTTGTACCGCCTTTCGTTATTTCGCGAGGGAAGGCTCGAGTGCCTCCGTGCGCTGTAATTCTTTATATAACCATACAAATTTTATCACGTTTACACCCTCATTCGGAACAAGCTCGTAGTAATCCTTACCAGAGGAAAATACGACTTTGCGACGTCCGTGGAAAGCCATATCCGTTATTTCTGAGAGCGGAATATGTAAGCTTCCCATAGTGAAACCGTCAGCACCGAAGGATGCTTCGCCCCACTGTACTTCACGCATATCCTCATCAACGAGGTAGAGTACTGCCGATTGTGCGGTGTAAACATCACGTTGTTTTGCCGACTTTGCAATATGTCCCTTCTGCCAATCTGAAAGCTCACGGACAGTCTTAAAACGAGTACCCGAGAGCATACCGTACTTGTCGAACGTAATTGTCATGCCACACGCGGAGCATTTTGCTTCGTTGCCGTGAGAAGTTATCGTTTCATATTTGCCGCATTCGGGGCAGATGAAAATGAAATTTTCAATTCCTTCCGCAAGCCCCTTGCCGTAATACGGTTTCGGTGACTCAAGCTGGCGCGCGTATGCATCCACGTAAAGGTCGCGCACGATTGCTTCATTTATTTCGTCTACAGTCATATCTGCAAGTTGTTCCTTGGTGTACACATTTACAATATCACCGCGAGAGTAACCGCGACGTGTGTGTGCTGACCAACCGGGGGAGAGGAAATATCCGCCCACAAGTCTGTACGTAATAAGCGCACAGCCGGCTTTTTTGATAAGCTGTCCTGTAGTGGGTGCGATAGGACAGGTTACACCATCCCATGTGCGCACACCCTCGGCGAACATAAATACACGTTCACCGTGCCGCACCTTGCGGAGAATGTCGATTATAGCGTGAGAGGCACTCATGCCCTTTTTGCGCATTATCGGATCAACGAGGAATTTTATTATCGGATACGCTCTTTTCCAACGCGAGATGTGCGCACTTCCTACACAGTACATTTGTCTGCGAAATGAGGTTGCGACCATAAGCGGATCGTAATCGGTCGCGTGGTTGGAGAGGACTATGTAATTTTCGGGGAGTTCGCGTGTTTTTGCGCGACAGGACGTGTATCCAAATTTGACACGTAGAAACAGCGCAACGGGTGGGCGAAGAAGATGCCACACCACCTTATGCTTTATACTCATAAATACACACTTCCATACACAAATAATTCATAATTATTATAACAAAACTATTAACCAATGTCAATAGAAAATGGAAAATAGCACACGGTTAAGGTAAGTGTGTTCGCCACACGCGATACAAATGAGATGCACCGCCGAGCCATATTAGGAACCCGACGGCACACAAAAAAGCTCCGATAATCCTCGGAGCTTTTTCATATTATTGTTTGTCAATATAAGCGATAAGCGCTTCACGAAGTTTCTGCGGATCGCAGTTGCCGCGAAGTTCCTTCATACACTTGCCAAAGATAGCGAGAAGTGCCTTTTCCTTGCCGCCCTTAAAGTCCGCAACAGCCTTAGGATCAGCCGCAACGGCCGCCGCAATAACCTCGTCCATCTTGCCGGTGTCCTCGGAAATGATGAAGCCGTTTTCCTTGGCGTATGCCTCGGGATCAATAGGAGTTTCAGCGTCAAACATAACGGAAAGGATCTTCTTACCGTTGCCGCGGTTTACGGTGCCGTCCATGCAAAGCTTGATGAGCATGCCGAGCGACTTGCCGTCAACGCTGAACTCATCAACCGTCATCTGACGCTTGTTGAGAAGGTTCATACAGTCGGAGATAAGCCAGTTCGCAACGTCCTTTGCCGAGCCGCATACAGCGAGTGCTGCTTCAAAAGCGTCGCAGAACGCACGGCTCTGTGTAAGAAGAGCAGCATCGTACTCGGTAAGCCCAAGCTCTGAAATATAACGCTCGCGTTTGATTTCGGGGAACTCGGGAAGGCTTGCCTTGATACCGT
The DNA here is from genome assembly GCA_045579105.1 of Candidatus Flemingiibacterium sp. Classification (GTDB taxonomy): domain Bacteria; phylum Bacillota; class Clostridia; order Oscillospirales; family CAG-272; genus Flemingiibacterium. Next base: position 13,029 of record JAZNLM010000058.1, on the reverse strand, counting down.
CAAACCACTCGTCGTCGATAACAACGGGCATAATGTTGGGGTCGGGGAAGTAACGGTAATCGCCTGCGGTTTCCTTGTTTCTCATCGCGTAGGACTTGCCCTTTACGTCATCCCAACGTCGGGTTTCCTGAACAAGCTCTTCCGTGCCGTTTTCGATAGCGTCGATGTGACGCGCCACCTCGTACTCAATAGCACGTGTGATAGCCGTGAGCGAGTTCATATTCTTCATTTCGGTACGAACGCCGAGCTTTGTCGAGCCTTCGGGGCGTACGGAAAGGTTTACGTCGCATCTCATCGAGCCCTGCTCCATGCGGCAGTCGGAAACCTTCGCAAAACGAAGCAGTGAACGAAGTCGTTCAAGGTAAGCGACAACCTCTTCTGCGCTCGAAAGATCGGGTTGGGAAACTATCTCGATAAGCGGTACACTCGTACGGTTGAAGTCAACGAGTGAGGTGTCCGTCCAGTCGTCGTGAACGAGCTTGCCTGCGTCTTCTTCCATATGAATCTGCTTGATACGAACGGACTTTTTGCCTGCAGAGGTTTCAATATCAACACGTCCGTTTACGGCAACGGGAGCAAACCACTGTGTGGTCTGATATGAGCAGGGAAGGTCGGGGTAATAGTAGCTCTTCTTATCAAAAGTAGTGGTGCGGTTGATGTCACAGTTCAGCATCATGCCGGCAGTCATACCGAGGTCAACGACGTGGCGGTTTACTATTGGGAGCATACCCGGCATACCGCAGCACGCAGGGCAAACGTGGTCGTTTTGCTCGCCGCCGAACTTTGCCGAGCAGGAGCAGAATATCTTCGATTCGGTCGCAAGCTCAACGTGAACTTCAAGACCGATGACCGTCTCGTACTTCATTTATTTACCCTCCCTTGTGATTATTCCCGCTGCCTTGAAGAGTGTGCTCTCCGAAAACGGCGCGCCGATTAGCTGTACGCCGCCTGCAACAGCCGCAGGGTAACCGGTGATAGATGCCGGTGCGGTGTAAAGCGATTCGTCATATGCGAGATATTTGTTGGCGGCAACATCAGCCTCGGTGTATGCATTCTTCGAGCATGCGGGAAGAATGAGCACGTCGTAGTCTGCAAGAAGCTTTGCGAGTGTGTCTGCGATAACTCTGCGAACGCGAAGTGACTTGTCGTAAACAGGTTTGTAGTTGTCATCGGAGAGGGCTTCAGAGCCGTAGAGAATAGCGGTCTTCAAAAGTGCGCCGAAAGCTTCGGTACGGCTGTTTGTATAAAGCTCACCGATTGTGGTGTAAGTTTTGCTTCTGTGACCATATTTTACGCCGTCGTAGCGCGAAACGTTGTTGCAAAGCTCGGCACACATAAGTGCACTCCAAGCAATTTTGGCATACTTGAGTACATCGCAGTCAATCTCATCAACGGTGATACCGTCTGAGGTAAGAACCGCTTTTGTCGTTTCAATTTTTGCGGCGGTGTCAGTATCAACGTCTGAGGTGAGATTCTTGATAATGGCAACCTTCCTAAGGCTTGCCGCACTGTCTTTAGTCAGAGCACATTTGTCTTCGGGAAGAGAAGTGCCGTCCTTGTCGTCGTGACCGACGATAGATGCGAGCACGTCCTTGCAATCAGCGACAGTTCTAGCCATAACGCCGATACATTCACCCGAACAAGCCGCCGGAATGGTTCCGAAGCGCGAAACAGTTCCGTATGTGGGCTTTAAATAAACAAGTCCGGAAAGAGCAGCCGCACGGCGCTGTGCGCCGTTTACATCAAGACCGATTGCCGCCTTGACTTCTCCGGATTTTACAAGCTCTGCGGATGCGAGCGAAAGATGGCTGTCCTTGTCGGTTACAGCGCCGAAGTAAGAAGTTTCGCCGAGAAGATCGATGCCAAGCTCGCCAACGTTTGCTTTGCCGGCTACAGAATAGCCTGACTCGATAAGCTTTTCGATGATTGAAGCGCCGAAAAGGCTTTTGTAATTATCAAGCATCTTCGAGCCTGCCGTGGTGGGCAGGTCGACGGTGAGTATCATATCGTCGAGCGCAACCGCTGGCGCGCTGACGGTTTCGTTTTTGGAAATATAGAGTTTCATTTGATATTCCTCCATTATTCAACCAGACGCGGCACTTGCCAATAGCCCTCGTAAGCCTCGGGAGCGGATGCCTGAAGCTCGTCGCGAGTGAAGAGCTTGATTTCCTTGTCCTCACGAACGACGGTTACCATAGGCATAACGTGAACCATAGGCTGTACGTTTTCGGTGTCAACTGACTCCATGGCGGAGAAATCATCGTTACGGGCTGCAAAGAATGCGAGTGTGTCTGCATCCTCTTTATCGGTAAGAGCTAACTGGTTAAGCCTTTTCAGGCGCGCGAAGGATTCTTTATCGGTAATAAGCATAATCGTATCCTTTCGTGTGTTTTGGCGGCGGGAGCAAGCTCCCGCTCTACAAGCGTGATAGCGTTGTATAAAGTTCTTTGCTGTCGTTGGGAACGACGCTTTCATTTCAAGAAAACGCGTATCCTCTTTTTAGTTATTATGGTTAATCTCTAACTTTGATATGCACTTCACGGAGCTGAAGCTCGGTAACCTCACCGGGAGCGCCCATCATAAGGTCCTGTGCATTACCGTTAAGCGGGAATGCAATAACGTCGCGAATAGTGTCCTCGCCTGCGATGAGCATTATCATTCTGTCTACGCCGGGCGCCATACCTGCATGAGGAGGAGCGCCGTAGGAGAATGCGGTGTAGAGAGCGCCGAACTTTGCCTTGACGTCCTCTTCGCCGTAGCCTGCGATCTCAAATGCCTTCTTCATGATCTCGGGATTGTGGTTGCGTACAGCACCAGAGGAAAGTTCAACGCCGTTGCATACGATGTCGTACTGGTATGCGAAGATTTCGAGGGGGTCCTTGTTGAGAAGTGCATCCATACCGCCCTGAGGCATCGAGAAGGGATTGTGAGTAAAGTCAATTTTGCCGGTTTCCTCGTTTCTCTCGTACATCGGGAAGTCAACGATGAAACAGAACTCAAACGAATCGTCTTTAACAAGACCAAGCTCGGTTGCGATCCAGGTACGCATCTGACCTGCGAGAGAGTTGATAACATTGGGAGCATCGCTTATGAAGAAGAGCGAGTCGCCTTCCTTCATGCCGCAGAGAGCAACAAGCTCTGCCTTTTCCGTTTCGGAAAGGAATTTTGCGATCGGTCCTTTGAATTCTCCGTCTTCGAGAGTGATATATCCGCAGCCGAACTTCATACCGATGCTGCGGGAATAGGTGTCGATAGCCTTTTCAAATGCCTTCTTGCCGTCACCCTCGCCGTCCTTCTTAACAAGGTAGTTCGCAACGATACCGCGAACGAGCTTGTTCTTGAAGGGAATGGTACGTCCGTTGATTTCGAGGAAGTCGTGACTTGCGAAGAAGTCGGTGAGATCCTGAATGAGAAGGGGATTGCGAAGATCGGGCTTGTCGGTTCCGTACTTAAGCATTGCATCAGCGAAGGTGATACGCTTGAACGGAGGCTTCGAAACGGGTTTGTCGGAGAACTTTGTAAAGGTGTTGTATACAACCTCTTCGGCAACCGCGAAAACGTCTTCCTGAGTTGCAAAAGACATTTCGAAGTCGAGCTGATAGAACTCTCCGGGAGATCTGTCCTGACGTGCGTCCTCATCTCTGAAACAGGGAGCTATCTGGAAGTAACGGTCAAAACCCGAAGCCATTAAAAGCTGCTTGAACTGCTGGGGAGCCTGCGGAAGAGCGTAGAACTTGCCCTTGTGCTTACGGCTCGGAACGAGGTAGTCACGTGCGCCCTCGGGAGAGGATGCGGTGAGAATGGGAGTCTGGATTTCGAGGAACCCGAGCGACTCCATCTGCGAGCGGAGATAGGAAAGTATCTTCGAACGAAGAACGATATTATCGTGTATCTTCCTGTTGCGAAGGTCGAGATAGCGGTACTTAAGACGTACTTCCTCTCGGGTTTCTGTTGAAGTTTCAATCTCGAAGGGGAGTCCGAGCTGCGCCGGGCCGAGGACCTCAACCTTGTCCGCACGAACTTCGATCATACCCGTCGCAAGCTTGGGGTTGACGGTTTCAGCGTCGCGCTCGGTAACAGTACCCTCAATAAGGATAACCGTTTCCTTGGCAAGTCCTTGAATCATCTTGTCGTCATTTACTACGATCTGCGTTATACCGTAGTGGTCGCGAAGGTCAACGAAAAGTACGCCGCCGTGGTCACGAACGGTGCTGAGCCAGCCGGTGAGTGTTACGCGCTCTCCTATATTGGTTTTGGTAAGCTCATTACAATTGTGTGTTCTTAACATTGTGGTAGAATCCTCCATTGAAATTTTTTGTGTGATGCAATGGGCAAAAAAGAAAAAACCGTCCTCGCCCAAAAACATGGGACGAAAGACAGCTTCCGCGATACCACCCAAATTGACGCACAAGCAAAGGCTTGTGGAGTCCACCTTAATTAGATCTTTACGCGATCGACGTGCGGGTCTACGGCGACGTAAGTGTCGCTTTCTTCCGCAAGCTCCGAAGTGTTTTTCACAAAAGGCTTACTACCGTCTTACACCGACCGACGGCTCTCTGTAAGCGTGCCTTATGTTACTCTCTTCATCACAGCATTTATCCACGGTATAGTGTAGCATACTTTTTCTATTGTGTCAAGAGGTTTTTGTGATTTTTTATTTGGAATATATTTTATATTGTAGAAGCTCGTGGGAACCTCGCCGTCTGCGACGGTTCGGGAGAAACGTCCAATGCGCTTTAGCACATTGGGGAGAACGTAAGGTGGGAGAAGGAATTGGCTCATGTTGCCGCGAACTCCTTCTCACCCTCGATCCGCGTCCCCCCGTTACAAGACGGCGAGGCCGTTCTCCGTGCGGCGGTGCACATAAACTTTGTAAATATTTTGTAACGATACCATCGCCGCACTTGCGCTTACGCCACGTCATACTATATAATTTATTTTGAAAATAAATGCAAAGGAAAAGACGATGTTAAAAAGATTTCTCGCGTACTATAAGCCGCATATGCGTATATTTACTCTTGATATGGTGGCTTCTCTCGTTGTTGCGCTCGTAGGTATACTGTACCCGATGATAACGCGTACTATGCTCAACGAGCTTATCCCGAATCAGAATTACCGAATGATAATAATTTTCGGGATTGCACTGCTGCTTTTGTATGTAGTACGTATGCTGCTCAACTATTTTATACAGTACTACGGTCACGTTATGGGCGTACGTATGCAGGCAGAGATGCGCTCGGATATGTTCCGTCATCTTGAAAAGCTCCCGTACAGTTATTACGATAATAACGAAACGGGAAAAATAATGTCGCGTATGACGAACGACCTTATGGATATAAGCGAGCTTGCGCATCACGGTCCCGAAAACATACTCATTTCTGGCGTGTCCGTGATTACGGCGTTCATCTACCTTGCTACAATCAACATTTGGCTGACACTCATTATTTTTATAGCTGTTCCGTTCCTTCTCGCTATTGCGACAACGCTTCGCGGGAGAATGCGCGCGGCGTTTATGGAGAGCCGTCAGTCTGTGGCGCAGATTAACGCCGCACTTGAAAGCTCTATTTCAGGTATTCGTGTAACCAAGGCATTCACCAATGCCGATAAGGAACAGGAAAAATTCGAGGAAGGCAACGTGCAGTTCGTTGAGGCTCGCAGGAAAGCCTATAAGGCAATGGGACAGTTCCATTCCTCGACCTCGTTTATAACCGACATTTTTAACGTAATCGTGCTTATCGCGGGCGGACTTTTTCTCTACGCAGGCGAGATTGAGCTTGGCGACTACACCACGTTTATGGTGTCCGTTGGAGTATTCATCACGCCCGTTATGACCCTAATCAACTTTATGGAACAGTATCAGAGCGGAGTTACGGGATTTGAACGCTTCCTTGAAATAATTGATGCAGAGCCCGAAGTCGATGCTCCCGATGCCGTTGATATTGGCAGAGCAGAGGGCAAGATTGAGTTTAGAAATGTTACCTATGCTTACGACGGCGAGAATGACGTACTTCGCAACGTCAGCCTTTCGATTGACAAGGGCAAGACATTTGCGCTTGTCGGACCGTCGGGCGGCGGTAAGACTACGATATGTCACCTTATACCGCACTTCTACAATATCGAACAGGGCGAAATATACATCGACGGTGTGGAAATACACAAGATAAAGAACGAATCGCTTCGCCGCAATATAGGTATCGTACAGCAGGATATATACCTTTTCAACGCGTCCATACGCGAAAATATCCTTTACGGCAGACTTGATGCCACCGAGGAAGAAGTTGTAGAAGCGGCGAAGCGTGCGAATATCCATGATTGGATAATGACGCTCGACGACGGCTATGAAACAATTATAGGCGAGCGCGGCGTACGCCTTTCGGGGGGACAGAAGCAACGCCTTTCTATAGCGCGTGTATTTCTCAAGAATCCCGCTATACTCATACTCGATGAGGCGACGAGTGCGCTTGACAACACCACCGAAATAATGATTCAGGAAGCTCTTGACGAGCTTTGCCGCGGACGTACGACCATAGTCGTAGCACACAGACTTTCTACTATTAAAAACGCGGATGAAATCGCTGTTATAGCAGATGGCGAGATAATCGAAGAGGGCACACACGACGAGCTTGTTTCACTCAATGGAATGTATGCAAAGCTTCATTCGGGACAGTTCCGCGAAAAGGCATAAAATCGCACCGAATGTGAGGTGAGGAGAACAAATGGTAACCGATGTGCAAAAGCAACGCTTCGTGCAGTGCATCGAAACTGTACATAGCGGTGAACATCACAGTGACGGTATCGGAACGCTCGGTGAGCGGACTCTCCATTTGATGCTCAAAAACTTTCTTGAACCCGATAGTTCGTGCCACGAGATAAAAATCGGGCGATATGTTGCGGATATTTGCCGCGGCGATGAGATAATCGAAATACAAACGCGTGCGTTTGCTTCGCTTGCCGCAAAACTCGAAGCGTACCGTTCCGATTATCGCGTGACTATTGTATATCCGATAGCGAGCGTGAAGCACGTGTCATGGGTAGACCCCGAGACGGGAGAGCTTTCCGAGCGGCACAAATCGCCAAAGCGCGGCAACGCGTGGGATATTCTTCCAGAGCTTTATGCGCTTCGTGAGAAGCTTCCGCTTGAAAATGTGCGCTTAATGCTCGTTTTTATGGCGATTGATGACTATAAGCTTTTGACAGGCAAAAGCCGTAACCGCAAGAGCTTCGGTGCGGTGAGATATGAACGTATTCCGAGTGAGCTTTGCGATATCGTATATCTCGAAAAGCCGTCGGACTATGCGGCGCTTGTGCCGCAATTATTACCCGGGGAATTTACTGCCGCGGAGTTTGCCAAGGTGACAAAAATGTCACAGAGGACGGCGTGGCGTTCGCTTCGTGTGCTTATGCTTCTAGGCGTGATAGAACAGGTTGGTATGCGCGGCAGAGCGTATTTATACGGACGAGTGTAGCCCCTTTATATCTAAAACAATCTCGCAAAAAATGTTGTAACAGCACACATAATAAGACCAATAACGGTCGGCATTACCACCGCTAATGCGGTTTGAGAAATGCTGCCCGTTTCCTTTTTTATCGTTAATACGGTGGTGGAGCACGGGAAATGGAAAAGAGTAAGAATTATCATATTAAGATATTGCAAAGCACCCCATCCGTTTGTGGTTAGTATCTCAGCAATTCCCACGGAGCCTTCAAGTACACCTGTGCCGGAATACCCCATAACGATAAGGGGCAGAACTATCTCGTTTGCCGGAAATCCGAGGATAAATGCGCATAGTACAGTTCCATCAAGACCTACTAGGTTGCCAAGTGGGTCGAGGAACACGGAAACGTGACGGAGCAGAGAAGTGCCACCAAATTGCAGGTTGGCGAGCAGCCAAATGATAAGTCCCGCAGGCGCTGCCACAGCCGCGGCTCTGCCAAGTACGAACAGTGCTCGGTCAAATATCGAGCGAACGATAACTTTGCCAACGTTCGGCACTCGGTATGACGGCAGTTCAAGCACGAACATAGATGCTTTCCCTCGAAGAAGGGTTGACGATAAAATGCGTGAAACGATAAGCGTTACGACAACTCCGAGTATAACCGCTCCGAGCATAATAAGTGCACCCGACAGGCCGCCGAGGGCACTTGCACCGAGAAGAGCGGACATAGCTATAAGTATCGGGAATCGCCCGTTGCAGGGCATAAAATTGTTCGTCAATATAGCAATCATACGTTCGCGAGGCGAGTCGATTATACGACAACCGACCACGCCGACTGCATTACAGCCAAGTCCCATACACATTGTGAGTGCTTGTTTTCCGCACGTCTTTGCCTTCGCAAAAGCGCCGTCAAGATTGAACGCTATCCGCCCGAGAAGTCCGAAATCCTCTGCTAGTGTGAAGAGCGGGAAGAATATGGCCATGGGTGGGAGCATAACTGATATTACACGGAACAGCGTGCGAAGTACGCCGAGTACGAGCGCATCACGAATAGCAAGCGGAAGAAAATTCGTGGCGGTGTATATCCATGCTTCGATTTTGCCAAACATTGCTTCAAGTAGTGCCGAAGGATAGTTTGAGCCGACAATGGTTAGATAAAATATGCCGGCGAGAAGCAGAAGCATTATCGGTATTGACAGTATGGGGTGTGTAAGTACACGGTCTATTTTGTATTCGCGCGACGAATATCCGCACTTGCCGCTGACTACCGCGCAGGCTATCGCTTCCGCGGTTATTACAGGGCGTGACGTGAGTACACGTTCACGTTCCTCATTGTCTTCGCAAAGCCATTCATCAATTACTTCACCCCGACTGCGCCCATTGGCTGTCAGTAGTGAAAGCTCTTTTTCTATTTCGGCAGTATATTTGAGTGGTGTTGGCGGATTTTCAATTGTTGAAACGGCTACGCTCCTTATTTCCTCGCAAAGTGTGTGAAGTCCGTGCCGTCCCTTTGCGCTCGTTTTGACAACGGGCACTCCGAGTATCTGTGAAAGCGCGCAGGTGTCAATACTTATACCGCGCTTTTCCGCTTCGTCTGCGAGATTTATACATATGACGGTCCGCGGAGTAAGCTCGATTATCTGCAGTGCAAGTATAAGACCTCGCTCGATATTCGTGGCATCGAGCACCGCTACGGTGACGTGTGTGTTGCCGTGCAGTATAAAGTCGCGTGCGACCTCTTCCTCGGGCGAGCGTGCACGAAGTGAGTACGTTCCGGGAAGGTCGACAAATGTTATATCCTCGCGCACAGCATTTGCCTTGGCAAGTTCGACTGTTTTGCCGGTCCAGTTGCCCGTATGCTGCGTGGAGCCGGTGAGCGCGTTAAAAAGTGAGCTTTTCCCGACGTTGGGATTGCCTGCAAGAGCGCAGGTGAAGGTCAGCGGCTCTTGTGATTGATTTTTTTTTGCCTCACGTACGGTTTTACTGTTCAGTCCCATATTTCACCGCCCGATTCTATCTTCTGTATATCAACAGCACGCGCCGTTTCATGACGAAACGCTATGGCACAACCGCGCACAAGATATGCTGACGGACCGCCCAAAGAGGCACGTGCTATGCAGTAAATGCGTGTATCGGGAGCAAGCCCAAGCTCCGTGAGCCGACGGCCGATATCGCTTTTTTCTATATTAAGAACGAGCGCCGTTTCACCAGGCACAAGTTCTGATAAGTATGACATTGTAAACCTCCGTGGTTGTAGAAGTGTTCACTGCAGTATATTCGCACGACACGCGAAAGGTCAGCGCGCCCGGAAGTGAAAAACGCTCAATTTACAGTATAGTCTTGATTTGCTGTGGTAAATGTGATATACTGATACAAGAAACTTATGCTAAATTGTTTTTAGGAGAATACTTATGAAAATAGTAGTGCTCGACGGCTTTGCCGTCAACCCAGGGGACCTCTCGTGGGATTTTCTCGAAAAGTACGGAGAGGTTGAAGTTTTTGAAAAAACTCCTGATGCCGAGTGTGCAGATAAGTGCGTTGGCGCGACGGCTGTATTTACCAACCGCTGCAAGGTGACGGCGGAACTTCTCGACAGGTGCCCGACTGTGAAATACGTATCCGCACTCGGTACGGGTTTTGATATGATAGATATTGAAGCATGCAAGGCTCGCGGCGTTGCTGTTGTAAACATACCTGCGTATTCGACTGCATCTGTGGCACAGCTTACAGTTCAGTTCTTACTTGCACTTTTTGCAGATCTCGACGGGATGCAGGGGATAGTAGAAGATAAAATGTGGACGGGTATACCCGGTTATCAGTATCAAAAAGTGCCGTTTACCGAGCTTCAGGGCTTAACGCTCGGACTTGTTGGCTGCGGCAACATTGGCGGTCGTGTGGCAGAGGTCGCAAGTGCGCTCGGTATGCGCGTTTTAGCGCACACAGCCCACGCTCACGAGGACACGGATATTGTAAAATACGTGCCTCTCGATACGCTTCTCGCTGAGGCTGATGCGGTGTCGCTGCATTGTCCTTTAAACGAAGCTACACGTGCAATGGTTGACGCGAAGTTTATCGCGAAAATGCGTGATGGTGTGAGACTTATTAACACATCTCGCGGCGCAGTTCTGAATGAACGTGATGTAGCAGATGCACTCAATTCCGGCAAGATTGCAGGTGCGGCACTGGATGTTCTTGCAAACGAGCCGGCGCTTCCCGACAATCCGCTTCTCACAGCGAAAAACTGTATAATCACTCCCCACATTGCGTGGGCGAGCAAAGCCGCCCGTGAACGACTTCTCGGTGTTATCGATGCTTCGCTCGACAATTTTGTGAGCACGGGTGTGGGACTTAATCGTATAGTTTAAGACAGAAAACGTGCTTCCCTGAAATGAAAGTGCCGTTTTCAACGACAATAAAGAACTTTAAATTGGCTTCGCCATTCATATTTTGATTATGGAAGCAGGGATGAAGTTTGGTACTCCCGATACTCTATCGAAATTTAACGCCCGAGGCTTTGTGTACCGCGCCATTAGCAGCCGGTAGCCCTGTATCCCGGCTGGCGAGGACGTAAATAGCTGATAATCAAAGCGGTTAGCCAAAATCGCCCTATTTGTATAAAGTCCTTTGCGTAGCTCTCTTTCAAGAAAGCTACAGTATTCCAAACTGCGTATCCCTATAGTAAAGGAGAATGAAAATGAAAGCATACGAAAGACTTATGAAATACGCTACATACGGCACAGCATCGTGTGAAGATAACGAATGCTGCCCGTCGACTCCGTCGCAGATGGAGTTTGCGAAGGTACTTCGCGACGAGCTTGTCGAACTCGGCCTTTCTGAGATCGAGCTTGACGAAAACGGGTACCTTTTTGCTACTGTTCCGGCAAGTGAAGGATATGAAAATGCGCCTGTTATCGGCTTTATTGCACACATGGACGTTTCGCCCGAGGTTGAGGATAAAAACGCCAAGCCACGCACTGTTGAATATCACGGTGGAGATATTGTTCTTAACGACAATCTCGGTATTGTGATGCGCGTTGAGGATTTTCCTATACTCAACAAATATATACATAAAACGCTTGTAGTAACTGACGGAACCACGCTCCTGGGTGCGGACGATAAAGCCGGAGTTGCAGAGATAATTACCGCGTGTGAACGATTGCTTGCGGACAATAGTATAAAACACGGAAAAATACGTATCGGCTTTACGCCTGACGAGGAAATCGGACGCGGAGCGGACCTTTTCGATGTTGAGCGCTTCGGCGCAAAATGGGCATATACGATTGACGGTGCATCATTTGGAGAGGTTGAATACGAAACCTTCAACGCTTCCGCACTAAAAGTTGAAATAACCGGAAAGAGTATACACCCGGGCGAGGCAAAGAACAAGCTTATCAATGCCTCTGTCGTGGCGCACGAATATATGGCGGCACTCCCGAGGCTTGAACGCCCTGAACACACCTCAGGCTACGAGGGATTCTATCATCTGACCGGTATGGAAGGTTCTGTGGAAAACGCTCGTCTTGCCTTTATCATACGCGACCATGATATGGGAAAAATGGAATACCGATGTGAATATGCGAGACGGGTAGCAGACGAGCTTAATCGCAAGTACGGGCAGGGAACTGTAGAGATTGAGATAAAGGAAAGCTACCGCAACATGAAGGAAAAGGTGCTCCCCGAGCGTCACCTTGTAGATGTCGCGAGCGAGGCTGTACGCGCACTTGGCGGCGAACCCGTAAGTTGTCCTGTCCGCGGCGGCACGGATGGCAGCCGACTTTCGTTTATGGGACTCCCTTGCCCGAACCTCGGAACGGCATCGCATAACCATCACGGAAAAATGGAGTTTGCGTGCGTTGAGGATATGGAGAAGTGTACCCAGCTTGTTATCGAAATCGCAAAAAGATATGCAAAAATGTAATTTTTCTTCCATATAATTTAATTAGCATTATCTTTAATTTTAAGGAGGCGGCTCATGTACAGTGGCCCTTTTATAAAAAATTACTTTTTCGACGTGAGTTTGGTCATTTTGCAATAAAATCTTGTTCAAAAATTGTCATATTCGGAGAATGTTGTGTGATGGATTTTTTTGTCTTGACAAGCATTTGTGCGTAATGGTATAATAACAATGTATCCAAGTGGGTATTTTGCGCATTTTTCAAAAAGCGATAAAAGGAATGGAGAGAATATTGTGCCTTTCATTTGCCGTTCGCTCTCTTGTAATCAAGCGAGAACTCCGCTGTTTTGCGACTTGTGCAAAAACAAAAAAATTTCTTGGCAAATTTAATCTTTTTAGGAGGAAAAGAAATGCAAAAGAAACTTTTAGCTTTACTGCTGACATTTTGTATGGTGCTGTCATTAGTGCCCGTAAGCGTGTCGGCAAATACGACAAGAAAGGAGACTGATACTTTAGCAGTTGGACAGACTATAGAGCTTAATGACATGGCTTGGGCCGGTTCTGCAAGCTTCTATGCAGCTGCAACCGTTGAACTCAGAGGTCTTTACGACGGTAAGGGCATTACCGTTTACCAGACAGGCGCAGACAACAATATAGTTGAACCCGGCAAGACCTATGTTATCACCACCATTGGTAAGC
>JAZNLM010000057.1:0-5655 GCA_045579105.1 Candidatus Flemingiibacterium sp. | reverse complement strand
CCACCAACCCCACCCGCTTCCAGCATCCCACCGCTGGCACCTACAAGAAGGAAATGACCGAAGCTGGTAAGAAGTACTTCTCTGTTGCCTCCGGCGGCGGCACTGGCCGTAAGTCGGATCGTAGCCATGTCGTTCTGTGAGCCAAGGGGTTGCAAAGCTGTATTGTCTTCCTAAGACCGCTTGGCCTCCGACTTCCACCAACCCCACCAGATTCCAGCATCCCGTTGCCGGCACCTACAAGAAGTGGTGCTGGGAGACCGGCAAGAAGTACTTCTCCGTCGCTTCCGGCGGCGGCACCGGTCGTACCCTTCACCCCGACAACATGGCCGCAGGCCCCGCTTCCTACGGCATGACCGACACCATGGGCCGTATGCATGGTGATGCTCAGTTCGCTGGCTCTTCTTCCGTTCCCGCCCACGTAGAAATGATGGGCCTGATCGGTGCAGGCAACAACCCCATGGTTGGTATGACCGTAGCTTGCGCTGTTGCAGTTCAGGAAGGTATGAATAAGTAATCTCTTTTTGAATAAGAAACCGCACTGACGTATGTCGGTGCGGTTTTTTTGTATGTGTGCAATTTGCTACCCAATATTTATAATTTTTAATCCACACTCGCTAGCGTAATTTACCGTATATGCTGTGCCGCCGCTGTTTCTTGTGAGATAGCACACGCACACCGAGCTGAAATTTACAAGGTGACGATTCCGTTCGTGCATACAAGTGGGGGTATAATTTTCCGACATAAAAACGGTTTTGTCAGCTTCGGCGCGGATACGCTCATAAACGCGAACATCTTCGCTGCTCGACTTGGCGGTTTGATTTTTGCAGGGGAGCACAAGTATCAATTTAATATGCTGATATTCGCGGCGAAGGTCAAGAACCGTTTGGGCGGCGATGGTATCAAATCCGAGTGCACCGCCTGTCCCAAAATATTTATATCCCTGCTTAATAAGCTCAATGAGTGTTCTGCGAAGCCGCGCCGCAACAACGGCTCGGTCACTCTCAGGTATATATCGGTGTCCCGTAAAGCATACGGTGTAGGGGCGGAAATTGTTATTTTGCATAGTGTAAATCTCCAATTGCTATGTATAGTAAAGCAAATGCTTTATATAATTATACCATATACAAGTGACACTTTGCAACTGTATAGTTTCACTATATGGTTATTTGCAAGATGAGAACGTATAATATTCCTATATTCATAGATTGGAGAGGTAATGTTATGCGTAAAGAAGTTGATTTTAAATATCGTGACAGATTTATTCAGTTGGGTTTGACTATAGGTATGATACGCAGATTACGCGGTATGTCGCAAGAACAGTTAGCAGAACGTGTTAATATAAGTCGTACGCATTTGTCTGCAATCGAAGCACCAAATATACCGTATGCATTTTCTCTTGAAGTATTGTTTGATATAGCAGATGCGCTTGAGGTTGAGCCGAGCGATTTGTTAAGCGCGAAATTTCCGAAATGATAGAGTGGTAGTCCTAATATGTTTAGCGCACAGCGAAGTGTATGCGCTCCCAACACATAAACCGCACCGCCGAGCCTTATTAGGTGCTCGGCGGCGCCGTTAAATAATCACTCTGTGGTACTATCACTCTGTGGCAAAGCCGAGCGCTCGTAGGAAAGCCTCGGAAAGGGGGGGAGTCCGAGGAGGGCGAAAACCATGGCGTGTGAATGGTTGTCGCCCTCCTCGAATCGTTTCCCCACGCGAAAACGCGTGGTCCAAAAATGTAGGACGGTCCCCGTCCTATTATTTTTTTACTTTCTCTTGCTAAAACGTGAAAACTATGGTATAATTATAACAATCATGAAATCCGCCTTTGGCGGCATACTTTAAGGAGTGATATTTTTGAAGGTAGTACTTGAGAGCCTTACTAAAAAATTCCCGTCAAGAAATAAGAAAAGCGCGGATGTTGTCGCCGTGAACGATTTTACGTTTGAGATACCTGACGGCACGCTCGTGGGCTTACTCGGACCGTCCGGATGCGGCAAGAGTACCACGCTTAATTTGATAAGCGGTCTTTTAAAGCCAACCGAAGGACGTATACTCTTCGGCGAGGACGACGTTACCGATATGCCGCCCGAAAAGCGCGGTGTGGGACTCGTTTTCCAGAATTATGCGCTTTATCCGCATCTTACGGTGCTTCAGAATATTACCTTCCCACTCGAAAATCTGAAGGGCAAGGATAAGCTTACAAAAGCAGAGATGCGCGAGAAGGCTACCGAAATCGCAAAGCTCGTGCAGATTGATACACTGCTTGACAGAAAACCTGGCGAGCTTTCGGGCGGTCAGCAGCAGCGTGTTGCTATCGCGCGCGCACTTGTTAAAATGCCGCGTGTGCTTCTGCTCGACGAACCGCTTTCTAATCTCGATGCGCGTCTGCGCCTCGCAACTCGCGAGGAAATCAAGCGCATACAGCGCGAAACGGGTATCACCACCGTTTTCGTAACGCACGACCAAGAGGAAGCAATGAGCATTTCCGACCTTATCGTGGTTATGAAGGACGGCGTGGTACAGCAGATAGGCAAGCCGCAGGACGTTTACGATGACCCCGTTAACCTTTTCGTGGCGAAATTTCTCGGCACTCCTCCGATAAACGTGTTTAACGGAGAAGTGAAGGGTGGTAAGCTCTATATCGGCGATATGGCTGTGCTCGATGCGCCGAATGCACCTGATGGCGAGGTTCACGTAGGTGTACGCCCCGAAGGTTTTGTTCTCAAAGATGACGGCGAACTTGCGTGCACACTCAAAAATATAGCGGTTATGGGCCGTGACATCAGCGTGGTCTGTACGAGTCCTTACGCGCAGTCGGACATAATCCGCGCTATCGTAGATTCGGAAAATACACCGTCTGTCGGTACGGGTGAGGTGTGCTTCTCGCTTAAAGCAAACAAGGTGGATATCTTTGATAAAGTTACCGAAGCGCGTATCGCGCTTTAATGAGGGCATACTATGGAAAAGAATAATTATAAGGCGTGGCTGTATCTTCTGCCTGCCATACTGTTCCTTGGCGTGTTTATGGTGTATCCTCTTGTCGACGTATTTGTATATTCGCTTGAGCAGGGATTCAACTCTTCCTCTCAGACGTTTTCGGGAATCGGATTTTACAATTTTTCCTATATTCTCCATGACACGCTCTTTTTGCAGGCAGTAAAAAACACGTTTATACTCGTTTTGATAACAGTACCACTGTCTACCACGCTCGCGCTTCTTATCTCGCTTGGACTTTCCTCGATAAAGTGGCTCAAGAATCTGTTTCAGACGGTATATTTCCTGCCGTACGTAACGAATACTCTCGCAGTCGGACTTGTCTTTATGATACTTTTCGACAGGACCGAGTACACCGAGGGACTTGTGAATATAATACTGAACGTTTTCGGTATGGCGCCAGTGGACTTTATAGACGGTCCGTACTGGGCGAAGATGCTCGTTCTGTGTATCTACACGATATGGATAGTAATGCCTTTTAAGGTGCTTATACTCACTAGCGCACTTGCATCTGTGCGTCAAGACTATTACAATGCGGCGAAGGTGGACGGAACGTCAAAATTCCGCATTTTCAGAAAAATAACCCTTCCGATGATATCTCCGATGATATTCTACCTAGTTATAACGGGCTTTATAGGCGCGTTCAAGGCGTACAGCGACGCGGTTGCGCTTTTTGGCGAGAACCTCAACGCGGCAGGGATGAATACTATCGTCGGATACGTTTACGATATGCTTTACGGTGAGGGCGGCGGTTTCCCGTCGTACGCATCGGCGGCGGCAATCGTACTGTTTATCATAGTTCTCACGATAACGTGCATTAACCTTATGGTGAGCAAAAAGCACGTACACTATTAAGGAGGTGCCGTATGAATAAAAATAGTAACAGCGCACACCTTCGACGTGTCGGTGACAATGTCGGCAAGATTGTTGTTTACGTCCTTCTCGCACTTTGGGCGTTTATAGTGCTGTTCCCGTTTTACTGGATGATTTTGACGAGTATCAAGGGCTACGGTGCTTACAACGCCGAACAGATACCGCAGTTTTTCACACTTTCGCCAACGCTTGAAAATTACGTGACGGCGTTCACGGAAGTGCCGCTTATGGGGTATTTTATCAATACTGTTATATTCACTGTCGCAACCACAGCGCTTATGCTTGTTGTGATAATTCCTGCGGCGTTTGCCTTTTCACGCCTTGAATTTCGCGGCAAAAATCTGCTTTTTACGCTCTTTCTTGCGCTTATGATGATACCGAATGAGCTTGTTATCATCACAAACTTTATAACTGTAACAAACCTTGACCTGCGCAACACATTTACAGGACTTATTCTTCCGTCGGTAACGTCGGTGTTCTATATCTACTTGTTAAAGGAAAACTTCGCGCAGATACCAGACGAGCTTTACCTTGCGGCAAAGGTGGACGGTACGTCCGATTTCAAATATCTCATACGCATCATGCTCCCGATATGTAAGCCTACGGTCATCACTGTCACTATATTAAAGGTAATCGAGTGCTGGAACTCCTACGTATGGCCGCGTCTTATTACTGACAACGAAGCGTATTTCCTTGTTTCAAACGGTATCCAGCAGATACGTGAGGGCGGTTTTGGCCGTGCGAACATTCCTGCAATGATGGCAGCAGTAGTGGTGATATCCGCGCCTCTTATCGTTATCTTCCTCATCTTCAGAAAGAAGATAATGGCAGGCGTTGCTAGAGGAGGGACGAAGGGATGAAAAAGTTTATTTGTTTTACAATATTTTTTATGCTTGTGCTCCCAATGTTTGCGTCGTGTCACGGTGCCAAGACTTCAAACGAGTTCGTTATTCCGAGCGAATTTGATACCTCGCGCGAATATGAGATAACCTTCTGGGCGAAAAACGATACGAACAAAACGCAGGTCAACATTTATAAAAAAGCGATTGACGAATTCATGGCGCTTTATCCTAATATCACCGTGACGCTCCGACTTTACAACGATTACGGCAAGATATACCAGGATGTACTGACCAATATCGCAACGAGTACGACGCCGAATGTGTGCATAACCTACCCCGACCATATAGCAACGTATATGACAGGAGAAAACACCGTTGTACCGCTGTCTGGGCTTATGAGCGACGAAAAATACGGTCTTGGCGGCAGTGAGGTGAAGTTTGATTCTCCAACTGTTAGCGAGATAGTTCCAGAGTTTTTAGAGGAATGTAAGCTTTCAGGCGAGTACTACGCCTTGCCGTATATGCGCTCCACCGAAGCGTGCTATGTTAATAAAACGTACGTTGAAGCGCTCGGATATACACTTCCCGAAGTTCTCACTTGGGATTTCGTATGGGAAGTGAGTGAGGCGGCGACGGTTAAAAATACGGACGGCACGTATAAGGTCAATGGTCAGAAAACGTTGCTTCCGTTTATTTACAAGTCCACGGACAATATGATGATAACGATGCTAAAACAGCTCGGGGCAGGCTATTCGAGCGCACGCGGAGATATCCTCATATTCAACGACACGACAAAAAGATTGCTTTCCGAAATCGCTGCTCATACAAAGGTGGGCGCATTTTCGACGTTTGGAATTTCGGGTTACCCCGCAAACTTTTTGAACGCAGGTCAGTGTATATTTGCCGTTGACTCAACGGAAGTCGGGGGCCAAGCGGTCTTAGGAAG
>JAZNLM010000056.1:0-2265 GCA_045579105.1 Candidatus Flemingiibacterium sp. | reverse complement strand
CGCCGTCAACGGTGACCTTGGATTCCTCCATTGCCTCAAGAAGTGCGGACTGCGTCTTCGGGGAGGCACGGTTGATCTCATCGGCGAGCAGAAGGTTACACATAACAAGACCCTGACGGAATTCGAACTCCTCTGTGCGGCGGGTGTAGATATTGAAGCCGGTGATGTCGGATGCCATGATGTCGGGGGTGAACTGTGCGCGCTTGAAGTCGAGACCGGTTACCTTTGCGAGGGTTGCCGCGAGCGTGGTCTTACCCGTTCCGGGAACGTCCTCGATAAGTACGTGCGAGCCCGAAAGCATAGCGGTCAGGAGAAGAACGATCTCGGAGCGTTTGCCGACGATGACCTTTTCGATTTCGGTCATAACGGCTTGCACCTTGGCGTAATTTTCCTGCACGTTGAATGCGGGAGCGGGGTTTTCGGTGGTCATCTCTGTTACTTTTTCGGAGTTCATTAGTGTGATCCTTTCTGTTTATTGCAAGAATTCAAACAAGTTGATGAAAGCAATTCCGCCCGACGGGCGGAAAAGTATATATAGTCAAGTCTATTATAGCACATCTTTGTGCTGATTGCAAGATTTTTTTGCATTGAGTACAATATTTTTCAGCAAAATAGCAAAGCGGGAGATGAAAATGCAAAATGCAAAAGGCAAAATGCAAAATATAGGAAATTTACCTTAAAAAACCCGCGTATCTTGCGACACGCGGGGAAAATATTAATTCTGATAAATGCTCATCGTCACTCGGCAACAACGCCGTCACACGTTCGACCTGATCCTCGGGGAGAGATGCGATAAGCATCTCAACCTTATCATTTGGTAACACTGTAACAAGGACAGCAAGTTCTTCATCGGTTAGGTCTCCTATACCGTTTGCTTGGCTATATGAGATAGTCTCTCCGCAGCCAACGCATTCCAATTCACTTCCGTTATCTACCCACTCGTGAGAAAACTCACCCTCATAATAACAAAGATTACATTCTGCCAGATGGCTTCCTACTCCCTGACTTGAATATTCATATTGATGCTCCTCAAAGAAGGAAAAACAGTTCGAGCCGCAACAACATGTGGTATAGTGCCCGGAAGAATCTTCGCCGTCAAACTCCGGATCACTGTCGCAGTCTATTGAATAATCGCATATACGGCATTTGACAGTGCTGCCGTTATCCCCGCCGTAAATAGCATAAGTATAAAGCTCATGTTCAACGGTTTCTGTATAATCACAATATCGACATTCGAGTGTATGGCTGCTGCTGTTATAGTTCTCCGTAGGTACGAGGGCGTGATCTTCTAAAAGTTCAAAGCAATCTGAGTCACACGTAACATAATGTCCGCTTGTTCCGCCGTTCACGTAATCTACCGTTTCCGCACAATCTACAATATAACCGCAATCGCTGCACATGATGGTACTTGGATCATCGTCGTTACGTTCATATAGATAAAGATTGTGATCCGCGAAGGTAGTGTAACCGCAATCGCTACATCTGACCGTGTGTTCCTGATCGGAATATTCGGTATACTGCGACGTGTGTGAGTCATACCTGCTGTATCCGCAATCTCTGCAAATATATTGATGCCGAGAAGATGAAACCGTTATGCATCTGTTATCGTGCGATTCGTATTCAGAACGCTGACATTTCTCACAATAATCAAGATGCTGATTAACATCTACAGATGTGTATACGCTTTGATGCTGGTCTTGAACGTATCTGTAAAATTTCACATTCAAGAGGTATTGCTCATAACTAACAGTAGTGTCTTGATATCCATAATTTTTTGGAACATTATTATATGCGTGCTGAAATAATCCATATGATTCCCATTTGGATTCACACATTATTGTTCCATCAGATTCAACGTTAATCACCTTACCGCTAAGATAACAAATAGTCCCGCTTTCGTCCCAATAAGTAATAATATCACCGGGCTGAGCTTCAGTATGAAGATACGGTCCTAGTGTATGATCATCATTTTTAAAATCATATAAATCCAATAGATCTATCCAATACTCAGTAGAGCCATACCAGGCATGCGCAATATCATTGTAGATGTAACTAGGATCATCTTCAACTGTTTACTCTGCGAATCCCTTTGCAACGATTTCCTCATAATAAACTGTTTCTTTTTCATCATCGCTATAATCAAACAATTCATAAGCAGTTATGTCAGTTCCGTCAGTAGTTGTAAAATGATGAGTATATAAAATATCTCCTGCTTGGTGTGTGGTTCTTGATACAGAGTTTTTTGCTATTATTTCTGTATTGTAT
>JAZNLM010000055.1:0-3378 GCA_045579105.1 Candidatus Flemingiibacterium sp. | reverse complement strand
CGGCAAGCATAAAAAGCGCCGCAGCGTATTCTTCAGCTATGCTCGTCATCAGTCTACCTCGATTTCTCTGGTAAACGAATCGATAAGCTCACGGTGGGTGTCAGCGTTAAGCTCGCGCTCAATTATCTTTTCGGCAAGTTTTACCGAAACGTCTGCGATTTCGCTCTTCATCTCGGCTCTTGCCTTCTTCTTGTCAAGTTCAATCTGCGCCTCCGCGGCAGCGAGCATTCCGTTTGCCTTTTCGTGAGCCTCTGCTATAAGTTTTTCACCGTGACGTTTTGCATCGTCCGCAGCAGCTTTACGAATCTCGCTGGCATCCTGCTCCGCGTGTGAAAGCTTTTCTTCATATTCCGTTTTACTTGCGAGTGCTGCACGTTTTGCCTCATCAGCGGCGGCATAGTCACCGTCGATGTCGGTGCGGCGCTTCTCAAGCACGTTCATAACCGGCTTAAACAGGAATTTCTTAATTATAAGAAACAGCAAAAGCAAGTTTGCAAGGCTTGCGAGCATCTGCCACAAGTTTACGGAAATTACTTCCATATTGCCCATTAAAGTCACCTACAATTAGATGTTAGAGAGCAGAATATCAACAAATCTGCCGGGTGCGAGGAATATGAGAAGAATTGCTATAACAAGCGCGTAAAGGCCGGTGGTCTCCGCGATAGCACAACCCATAAGCATGGTGGTAGTTACATTACCCTTGCTTTCGGGCTGACGTCCGATAGCTTCGCACGCCTTTGCAACTGCGTTACCTTCACCGATACCCGGGCCTATACCTGCGATCATTGCCATACCTGCACCAAGTGCGCAGCATCCGAGAATAATACCGATTGCGAGTTCTAACATTTTTGTGTCCTCCGTAAATTTATAAAAAATTATTTTTTACTGATTTTTTGCTGCGACCCTTTTTGCCGCCTTTTTTGCTTTGAGTGCTTCCCAGTCGTCAACTGCAAAACCGCCTGCTACATAAAGCATTGTCAGCATCGCGAAAATGAATGCCTGCAAACATCCGCTGAACACGTCGAAGTATATCGACAGCACCGCCGGCAAGCCTATTTGGAACAGTGGAATGTCTGCCAAAAATCCGGGCAGCCACGAAAGCGCCATTTGCGAAACTCCGCCAAGTGCCGCCGCTATAAGCACGGATATTACGCTACCGGAAATGATATTTCCGTAATGACGGAACGCCATAGAAACAGGGGTTGCGACCTCACTTATCACGTTGAGCGGGGCGAGTGCAACGGGATCGCAGAAACTTTTAACGTAATGCCACGGTCCGCATTTCATCTTATAGTAGGTGATAAGCACGAATACGATTATCGCCCAGCCGCCGACTATATTCATATCCGAGGTTGGCGGGTAAAGTCCGAGCAAAGATATAAGGCTTGAGAGCGCGGAGAGCGCCATTATCGCGGCGATAAAAGGCGGGAATCCGCCGAAATATTTATCATCGCCCATGTTGGTGCGAACCATATTCTGCGTTTTTTCAACTACCCATTCAGCCGCCATCTGTCGCTTTGTTTCAACGCCTGCACGAATACCGTGTGTAAAGTAAAGGCAAACGAACATTATTGTCAGTAAAACTAGTGCTGAATTGATTTGTGACTCGGTTATGGGAAAATCTTGAATCGGCATCGGTATGATAAAGAATATCTGCGCTCCCGTTATTTCGATACCATTTGAAGCGGGTCGCGTGAGCACCTCAAGAACGATACCGAAAGCAAGCGGCAGTATCATCATTACCATATAGAGAATGTCAACAAGACGAAAACCACGGCTTCTCTCTTTATTCATCTGTCGCATCACCTGCCATTTCATCTTTCTTCATAAACATCGGGCGCAGTTTGACTGCGATACTCGGAAACAAAAGCGGCACAAGCATCGATATAACGTTAAAGACGTCCGGGAGTAAAAAAGCAACCACTGCCGCAGCGATTATCATAAAGTTTCGCAGTGTGAGCGACAGCTTCACAGTGTTTTTCGCGTCCTTTTCCTCTTTGCCAAGCGCGTTTTGCACGGTAAGCCCCATCAAGAAGAAATTGAGCACTGCAACTCCTCCGCCGAGAATGTTTCCAAACAGTACAGTCACATTCCACCACGAACCGATAAGGAACACCGCCTGCATCACACCGGAAAGCACAAACGTCCATGCGATAACGTATACAGTTTCGCGAAGTACCGTTGGATCTATTTTTTTCATACTCGAGCGCTCCACCTCCCACACCAATTTAATACACTAATATAGTATGCTACAACATAGTATACCACAAATTTGCCAAATTAGCAAGAGTTTAAAAGGAAAATTTTATGTAAATAATGTGATTTTTTTGCCAATTTAACACCAGCTTTTGCACCATATCAAAATTTGCCCAAAACTACTTGACAACCCCCATAATTCGTGCTATGATTATTAAGGAATATTGTGTTCTATAATAAAATTTTACATAAAAGAGAGGTACACCCCAATGAAAAACTTTAACGGCGTTTTTACCGCCCTCTTGACTCCGTTCACCGCTGACGGTAAGGTAAACGAGAAGGCTCTCGCTCGTCTTATCGAGCGTAACATCAAGGCTGGCGTTGACGGCTTCTACTGCTGCGGTTCAACTGCAGAAGTATTTATGATGACCAATGATCAGAGAAAAGATCTTATGAAGACCATTGCTGACATAACCGCAGGCAGAGTTACTCTTATCGCTCACGTTGGCGCTGTTTCCACTGACGAATGCGTAGACCTCGCAAAGACTGCTGACACTATGGGCTACGATGCAGTTTCCGCGGTTGCTCCCTTCTACTACAAGTTCGGTTACGACGAGATTGTTGATCACTACAACGCAATCGCATCCGCAACCCCCCTCAAGTGCATTGTTTATAACATTCCCGCATTTTCGGGTGTAAACTTCTCTGCCAAGCAGCTTGGCGACCTCATCGCAGGCGACAACTTCCTCGGTCTTAAGAACACCGCTCTTGACTGTTTCACTATCGAAACCGTTAAGTCGCATCATCCCGACAAGGTTGTTTACAACGGCTACGACGAGATGTTCCTCTCCGGTCTCGCAGCAGGCTGTGACGGCGGTATCGGTTCCACTTACAACTTCATGGCTGAAAAGTACGTTAAGATTCAGAAGCTCTTTAACGAGGGCAAAATGAAGGAAGCGCTTGCAGTTCAGCACGAGTGCAACGAAATCATCACCTCTCTCTGCAAGGTTGGCGTTATGGCAGGTGAGAAGGCAGTCCTCAATATTCTCGGTTACGACTTCGGCGAGTGCCGCAAGCCTTTCAAGAGCTGCGACAAGGAAGCTTACGCTCTCATCGAGCGCGAAATCATGCCGTTCGTTATCGCTGACTAATTAAAAAACTGAAAAGAGCCGTAAAAACGGC
>JAZNLM010000054.1:0-5498 GCA_045579105.1 Candidatus Flemingiibacterium sp. | reverse complement strand
CAAGAGTTAGTCCTGCCACGCTTAAAAAGAACCTGGCGTTGATCAACGCCAGGCCCAAGAAAGTTTTAAATTACAATAATCCTTTGGATTTATTTAATGATTCTATCAATAAGTGTTGCACTTAGCTTGACAAATCATCTTTGTGAGAGCGGTGGATTCGGAAGCCCGACCACGCTAAAGCGTGGTATAAGACAACCCAGAGGGTTGTCGTTAGGGCGTGGACTTTCGCTATGTTACAGAACATCCAGAGCGAGTAACAATGTGCAAAAATCCACCCACTCCCACCAAATCCGATGCGAAAGCATCGGATTTTTATCTCACCATTGCCGAATATAGCTCGTGTATAACCTCTTCTGCGTATTGGTAAGCACAAATGTGAGATATATCTTCAGGGGAAAGTCTGCAACACAATCTGATCAGTGGAACTATACGTTCGTATGACGGATTTTTCAGCGGATTTATTGAGCGTGCTACGGTCATATCTGCAAGTCTTGCAAGTACGTACTCGCCACGCTCATAGTGCTCTATGTGATCGAGCACTTCGTCGGTTATATCCGTACAAGATTTGATTATTCGTCGCGAAATTGGCGTGTATCCAAACGCACACGCGAACTCGCCCACAACCCCTACAAGTTGGCCGTGCCGTGTATAAGTGTGTATCATTTTCTCGTGTCCGAGAAATGTATCTGTGCTATCAGAAATGGCGCACATGTCCAAGCCTGCATCTTCAAGGCGTTTTACAAATATATTGGTAAGATGTGATGTGCATATACTTGTATCTGTATCAATGCGGCAGACCGGCGGCAATGTGAATTTCTTTATGTATGGTATAATGATGTCATCAAAGAAACGCGCCTCTTTTACAGCTTCGCTCACGCTTGTGGCTGTGATAGTGTGACACGCACATATTGGCATACCGGCTTTTACAAAACCTTCTACGTTTTGTATAAATCGCGTATCAGTCCGCAGACCTACACTTGCGCTTATAATGGCAAAGCGTACGCCTGCTTTTTTTACTGCTATATGATCAACATTGCCGTTGTATTTTGAAACTTCAATCCCAAATAATGGCATAATAATCTCCTTAAATGTTTTCTTAAGTTGATTATATGACTTCTATAATACCACTGCACCCCAAACCGTGTCAGACTCTACCGGTATTTTTTATGAAATAATATGCTTGATTTACTACATAATTAAACGCCGCAGATGTTATATCTGCGGCGTTCTTGATTATTCGCTCCTGAGGGCAATTACTGGGTCTTTCTTTGCTGCCACTCTTGCGGGAATAAGACCTGCAAGATATGTCAGCACCATACTGATGAGTATAAGAGCTACAGCTCCTACAAAAGGTAGTGTGGCGACGTTTGCGATGTCGGTGTAATATTCGATAATTATATTGATCGGGATCGATAAGAGCAACGTTACGCCAATACCTAGAAGTCCTGCCGCAAAGCCAACGATAAGCGTTTCTGCGTTAAAAACGCGGCTTACATCGCGCTTGGAAGCGCCGACAGCACGGAGTATACCTATTTCCTTCGTGCGCTCAAGTACTGAAATGTAGGTGATGATGCCTATCATTATTGAGGAAACCACGAGCGAGATTGCAACGAAGGCGATAAGCACATAGCTTATTGCGTTGATTATAGTTGTTACAGAGGAAAGCATAATGCCGATGTAGTCGGTGTAGTTGAGCTGCTCAGCTTCATCTTTTTCCGCATTGTATGCGCTTATTTTGTCGGATATTATCTCCTTGGAGTCGAAATCCTTGGGATATATCATAATTGAAGAAGGCTCGTCAAGGCTTGATACACCGAGGATTGTTAGATTCCCGTCGTAGGTTGCATCAGTGGACTGTGCCTCAAGCGCCTCTTTAAACATTTCTACGATTTTTTCGTCGGGCATCCCAGATGCTTTCATCTGAGAAATAGTAGCAGAAATACCTGCAGCTTCTTCTGGGGGTAGAGAAGCAATATACGCTTCTACGTGTGCCATAGTCATAGGCTTGTTTTCCTCGTCATTGGTCTTGAACCCAATACCCGTGAATACATCAATTTCTTTGTTTTCAAGCTGATCTTTTACTATTTCAGAAGCGTTGTTTTCCTCGATTAGATGAATCATAAGCGAGGGAAGATATCCTACGTTGCCCGATATGCTCGTGGCGGTTGCATCCTCACTTGGACGGAGTATACCGACTATCTTGATTTTGTTCTCGTCGTTAAAAAGCGTCTTCAGATACGCTTCATCGTCGGAATGGTCAACCCACGTATTGCCGTCTCTTTTGTACATAGCCGAGTTTGGAAGCAGGTAATATTCGAGTGAAAGAATCTCATCGTAGGTGTAGCTTGTCGCTTCGTCCTGATGGAACTCTCCCATCATAATGTCGCCCATCATACCGTCGAGTTTGGATTGATCTTTGAGTCCGAGCGAGAAGAGAGCGAGGTCGGGAATCTCGTTGTTTTTATCGACAATAATGACTATCTCGTTCCATTCTGCAGGCATTCTTCCTGCGATAATGTCATATTGGCTTGCGAGAAGCTCATCGTTGTCTATAAGCTCATCCCACACCTTTATGCCACCCATCATCGAACCGCCCATTGAACCGCCCATGGCGTTTGCCATTTCTGCCATTTCGGTCATCTGCGACATTCCTGCCGCCTCAAAAACGGTACTCGGTTCAACTTGAACGAGTTTTTCACCGTCACCGAAATCGGCAAGGGTATATACGTTAAGCGGTGTTGAATAGCCGTATTTAATGTCGCTTGTAAGTTCACTAAATCCGTTTGTTTCGTCGTCGAGGAATTCCTTGAAGGCTTTAAGGTCGTTATCCGTAACTTCGCTGAGCATAGCGGAGAGCATATCGCCCATAATGTCGCTTGAATATACCTTGTCAAGCTCGTGTGCGCCTTCCGAGGCTTTCTGACCTATGAAATTCTCCATCATAGAGGTCATATCCACAGTCTGCGCTTCGATCATTATGGGATAGCTTGAGAGGGTGTTTTCTTCAACGCTGTTGATATAGAGCGTAATACCGTTTGAAATTGAGAGTATCAGCGCGATGCCGATTATACCGATAGAGCCTGCAAAGGACGTTAGAAATGTGCGTCCTTTTTTCGTCATGAGGTTGTTGAGAGAGAGTGAAAGCGCTGTGATGAACGACATTGACTTTGTTCTGTCGCGCTTCGTTTTTTTGAACAATACTTTAATTTCCTCGGACTCATACGGCTCGGAGTCGGAGATCACCTTACCGTCCAGAAGGCGTATAATACGCGTGGAGTATTTCTCGGCAATCTCGGGATTGTGTGTTACCATAATGATAAGCTTGGTAGCCGAAATCTTTTTGAGTATCTCCATAACCTGTACACTCGTTTCGGAGTCAAGCGCACCCGTTGGCTCATCAGCGAGGAGTATATCGGGATCGTTTACAAGCGCACGTGCTATTGCTACACGCTGCATCTGACCGCCCGACATCTGGCTCGGCTTTTTGTTAAGCTGGTCACCAAGTCCAACACTTTCAAGCGCCTCGATAGCCCTGCGGCGTCGCTCCTCGCGCGATACACCAGAAAGAGTGAGCGCAAGCTCGACGTTTGCAAGTACAGTCTGATGCGGTATCAAATTGTAGCTCTGGAATACGAAGCCTATTTTATGATTTCTGTAGGCGTCCCAATCAGCATCTTTAAAATCTTTTGTGGATTTGCCGTTTATGATAAGATCGCCTCTTGTATACTGGTCAAGACCGCCGATGATATTAAGAAGCGTGGTTTTACCGCAGCCCGACTGTCCGAGTATGGAAACAAACTCGTTTTTTCGAAAGTCGAGCGTAATACCGCGCAGTGCGGCAACAGTAGTATCACCGCATGAGTAATCTTTGGTTATATTGCGAAGCTTGAGCATTTTAACTTATATCTCCCTTAAATTTATATAAGTCATTTTAGCACTCAATTGTTAATTTCTTGTTACAAATACTTGTGAATATTATATATTTTACAATTTTGCAATAAAAATTCATATTACTTTCTCTTCACACGGCGGACTATTGTGCCGTTTCGCCACGTGTGGTATTCTTGTAAGTCTATCCTATACTGTGTGGATAGACGAAAGAACAGTGTACTTTCATCGTTGAAGCAAATACAAATTTCAGCTTGCTGCGGCGTGTATCTCCATCGCTTGCGGCGGTCCTCGCAGAGATTAAATTCGTCGAGCGCAAGAGGGAATAGCCGCTCGGAAACTACTTTTTCAAAGGCTTTGCAAAGCGGTGTGTAAAACCCGAGTTGTTCATCTGTAAGCGTATCTGGAATCAGCGTGGTAAGTATCAGCACACAAACGTGATCGGGCGAGCAAAAACGGCGTACGGTTTTATTTATCGGCATAGCTGCAACCTCGTTTTTTGCTACAGTTTATGCGGTGGAACCGTGAAAAATGAAAAAAAGGGAAATGAAAAAGGACGGGTATCATTCCGTCCTTGCATATGTTGTGTTACATACCTAAAAACGCTTCAACTCCACTTGCTTTTGCATCACTGTAGCCTCGCTCATAGAGCGCGAGAAGCTTCGTCTTATCCTTTTCAATTCGCTCAAAGCCAACGGGTGCACTCGGGCGTATCGCGAGGATTTTGCCATCTCGAATTCCTTGCTCAATAAAATCAAGTGACTCGTTGTAATTCTCGTGACGGCGTGCCGCCGCTTTTACAAATTGGGGGTATTTTCTGTATCGCTTTTCAATCATCTTCTGGGACGATGACGGTTCCTTCTTAAAGCCCGACGGCTGTGTTAATACTACAACAGCGCGGTGGTTTTCTTCAAATGCACGGCGCACGGGTATGGAGTCGCATATGCCACCATCGAGAAACTTTCCGCGCGGTGTTTTTACTATACGTGAAACAAGTGGAAGCGAACTTGAAGCGCGCACATATAAGATATCACGTTTTGCATCGTTTATGGGGATATACTCTGCCTTACCTGTTTCAACGTTTGAGCAGACGGCGTAAAGCTTCATATTGGAGTTATTAAAGGCGGCGTAATCGTAGGGATCAATCTTGTCAGGAATAGTTTCGTAAATGTATTTCGCGCCGAAAAGATTACCCGTTAAAATTAGGCTTCGCATACTGCAGTAGCGCCAATCGTTAACGTATTCCGTACCGACGCGTACTGCTCGTCCGCGCTGATTTGACAAATAGCTCATAACGTGTCCCGAACCTGCGGACACAGCATATATTTTCGGGAAGGTTATACCGTTGTCCATAAAATAATCGAGCACGCCGCAGGTGTAAACGCCGCGCATGCCACCGCCTTCCAGCACAAGTGAAGTTGTCATGATGTATCCTTTCGACAGGTAATATAGGGGCGCTCAAAGAGCGCCCGTGAGTGTTATCTGTTCTGTCTTAAAATTTCAAATCC
This sequence comes from Candidatus Flemingiibacterium sp., assembly GCA_045579105.1. GTDB lineage: Bacteria > Bacillota > Clostridia > Oscillospirales > CAG-272 > Flemingiibacterium. The sequence continues at coordinate 102 of JAZNLM010000054.1, read as the reverse complement.
CGCAACAGCTGCCGCGGATGCTGCGGAGAGTGCGGCAGGGAAGTTTCGCCCGTAATCGAGGCGTACTATCTCATCAGCCGCATCAAGAAGCTCACGCGAGAG
>JAZNLM010000053.1:0-3233 GCA_045579105.1 Candidatus Flemingiibacterium sp. | reverse complement strand
GAATCAGAGCGGATACGTCGCTACGGGGTGCCTGAGCGCAGGCGAGGCATATGATGCACTGTACGAGAATATGTTCGATCTTATCGTATCGGACATTATGATGCCGGGTGTGGACGGATTCGAATTTGCGAGAAACGTAAGAGAGCTGAACGAGGATATTCCGATCATATTTATGACCGCACGCGACGACATCGCCTCCAAGCAGAGGGGATTCCGCATCGGCGTAGACGACTACATGGTCAAGCCGATCGACCTCGACGAGCTGTTTCTCAGGATCGGTGCGCTCCTTCGCCGCGCGAAGATCGCCTCCTCCCGCAAGCTCGAGATCGGCAGCTTCGTCATGGACGCCGACGAGCACACTGCATATCTCGGCGATGAGGAGATCCCCCTTACCAACCGCGAATTCAGTATTCTGTATAAACTCCTCAGTTATCCTAAAAAGACCTTTACAAGAACGCAGCTTATGGACGAGTTCTGGGATGCCGATACCGAAACGGCCCCCCGCGCCGTTGACGTCTATATGACAAAGCTTCGTTCAAAGCTGTCTGACTGTGAAGATTTTGAAATAAAAACCGTTCACGGACTTGGATACAAGGCGGTGATCAAATGAAGAAACCGACGTTGAAAGATGTATTGGGATCGGTCAGCAGCTTTTTGTTGTTCTTCTTGACGGTTGGATTTATCGTGTCCTGCTGTATGATGCTGTTTGTAAGAATCTTGGCAGATACGATGGATCTCACGATTACACCCGACAATGTTGGTGCTGCCGCAAAGGTAACCTTTTGGAACGTGGTTTTGATTACATTTCTTTTCAAGTTTGCTGATTATATTCGCCGTAAAATAATGGTCGAGCGTCCCACCAAAATTATCACAGAAGCGACCGAAAAGATTATGTCCGGAGATTTTTCTGTTCGTATTAAGCCTATGGAAAGCTCAGGTATGGAGGGCTTTAATCAGATCGCTATGGCGATCAACCAAATGGCAGAGGAACTTTCGAGTGTGGAAACCTTGCGTACCGATTTTATCGCCAACGTATCCCACGAAATGAAAACCCCTCTTGCTGTTATGCAAAACTACGGAACGCTTCTGCAGGCTCCTGATTTGAGTGATGAAAAGCGCATGGAATATGCAAAAGGCGTTACCGACGGTTCTCGCCGTATGGCTGATATGATGACAAATATCTTAAAACTCAATCGCTTGGAGAATCAACAGATATATCCACAGGTTTCGGAATTTGATTTGGGTGAGCAACTTTGCGAGTGCCTCTTGCAGTACGAAAACGTATGGGAAAAAGCAAATATTGAAATTGAAACGGATATCGCCGAGGATGTTAAGGTAAAAGCGGATGCTGAACTGCTTAGCCACGTTTGGAACAACCTGTTTTCCAATGCTTTTAAGTTCACGCCGTCAGGCGGCACGGTAACGGTATCTCTTATCGCAACAGATTATCATGCCATTGTAAAAGTAACCGACACCGGTTGCGGTATGACACCGGAGGTCGGTGCACACATATTTGAAAAATTCTATCAGGGCGATACTTCCCATTCCGTTCAGGGTAACGGCTTGGGACTTGCACTTGTAAAAAGAGTAATTGACATTATGCAGGGCGAAATCGGTGTTGAAAGCGCTGTCGGTGTCGGTACTACATTTACCGTAAAAATCCGGAGAATCTGATATGGACCTGAAGAAAATCGGCAAAGCATTACTGTTTCCCCATATTGCCATTATGATTATTCTCGTTCCTATCGCCACCGTATTCCTCGTGTATTCAATGGTGTTTTTGGGAACGGAATCGGTCGCTGCAATTATTTCTTATGTTCTTGCCGCTTACACATTGACCGTGTGGTGTTTTAAGATTCCATATTTGATTCAGTTTTTTAAAACATTTAAGAATGAGAACAAGTATGCAAGAATCTGGCAAGACAACACAAGACTCCGAGTGAACGTTTCTCTTTACGGAACTCTTATCTACAATACAGCTTACGCATTGTTGCAGCTCGGCATGGGCTTTTGGCATCACACCTTTTGGTTTTATTCCCTTGCAGGCTATTACATTTGCCTTGCGGTGATGCGTTTCTTCTTAGCGAGATATACGATCAAACATAAACCGGGAGAAAAAATGCGGGAGGAATTGATTCGGTATCGTTTGTGCGGATGGATTTTTCTGGCTATGAACATTGCCCTTTCTCTAATGGTGTTCTTTATGGTGTATTGGAACCGCACGTTCCGGCATCATGAAATTACTACCATTGCTCTGGCAGCATACACCTTTACCGCCTTCACAGTGGCGATTATCAATATGGTGAAATACCGCAAATATAATAGTCCCGTGTATTCGGCGTCCAAAGCGATCAGCTTTGCTTCTGCTTGCGTGTCGATGCTGACTTTAGAGGCAACGATGCTGACAACCTTTGGAGACGGTACCATGGATGCTATTACAAGAAAAATTCTTCTTGGGTGCACCGGTGGTGTAATTTCAGTTTTCGTTGTTGTGATGGCCATCTATATGATCAGGCAAAGCAGTAAAAAATTAAAAGAGTTAAAATAACAGAAGGTGCAAAATGGAAAATAAAGAGAGTTTTAATTACACATATTCTGCTAAGGAGCAGGAGGAAATAAAAGCTATTCGCAAAAAGTATGCCGTGCAGGAGCAGACAGAGGATAAGATGGCGCAGCTTCGCCGCTTGGATGCCGGTGTGTATTCTAAGGCGACTACTGCGGCACTTGTTGTTGGTATCATCGGTGCACTTATCATGGGCACAGGAATGAGCCTTGTAATGACCGAAATTGGCGCATTCCTTGGCACAGTGTTGGCAATGGTTGTCGGTATTGGCCTTGGTGTTATCGGCGTTATACTTGTATGCCTTGCATATCCCCTCTATAATCGTACGCTCAAAAAAGAACGTGAGAAAATTGCTCCCGAAATTTTGCGCCTTACAGATGAATTGATGAAATGAGTGTTACAATATGAACGTGAAGAATAAGGAAGTTTTGCAATGCTTGGCTTGAAGGAATCCAAAGGATACACTTATTTGGATAAGGCCATGGCAACAGGGAAGCCGTCTGTGGCTTTGCCTATGTATGCTTAGAAATAAACGATAAAGGCGAATCCATCTCCCAAGGGAAATGGGTTCGCCTTTAACTTGTTTGGTGGATCCGAGGGGAATCGAACCCCTGTCCGAAAATCCATTCTCGAAGCTTTCTACGAGCGTATTCGGTCCGAAGATCTCCCT
>JAZNLM010000052.1:0-10421 GCA_045579105.1 Candidatus Flemingiibacterium sp. | reverse complement strand
ATACACGTGTCATCGGAGAGATAACGGCGTACAACAACTTTTTTGAAAAATACCGCGAGAGCATCGCATCAAACGTGTCGGGACTTATGAATGACACGTATCTGCGTGCGCAGGGCGTTGACAGCGGCGAGAAAAGCTACGGCATGGTAGTTGACCTCGCCTGTGCATACGTTGAGGCGCAGGACAAGTAATCTAAAACGAAAGGAGCTATCACGTGAAAGCAAAATACGTCAGAGTAGTATCCGTTGTTGCCTGTGTTGCCATTATGTTCACGGCGATAGTACTCACGAGAACCGAAATTCACGGCGCCGCCACGAACACGGTGCTCTTCTACAACGACCGTACATGGACTATTTCTTCCCGACTTCCCGCCGAGCAGGTGCACACAGTTTACTACGTTCCGATATCCTTCCTCGTTCAGCTTCCGAGCGTCGAGGTGCGAATGAACGAAGCGCTCGGCACGTTTATAATCACCCACGGCGATTTTTTCCTTTCATTTGACACAACGACGGACTTCGCCGCAAACCAGGACAAGGAACGAACTTATCTAAAAACCGCAGAGTATCACAACGAGAGATACGTTCCCGTGCGTACAGTCTGCGCTTATCTTGATCTTAAATACGAGGAGATAACAAACTCAGTAACGGGTGTTACTGCCATTCGTGTAAGCGACGGAAGTGAGCAAACCCCCTTCAAGGATCTGATTAAGCAGAAATATCCGACGCTCTTTCCTGACGAGCCGGCAAAGGACAGTCAAACGCAGGACACGAGTGGTCAGGGACAAACCGACACAGACAGAACACCGATTGTTTCAAAGAGAACGGTTTACTTAACAGTCGAGGGCTGTACGGGCAGATACACCGATGCTATTCTCTCGACTCTCAACCGTTACGGATACAAGACGACGTTTTTTGTGTCAGAGGCAGAGATTGGCAACGACGCAGCCACACTGTCAAGTATTCTGGCAGGCGGACACGAAATTGGAATTTCGCTTCCGGCGGCGTCGAGCAGTTTGGATAAAGCAGCTTTACTCGCAGATATATCGGCAGAAAACGAGTGGCTCGCCAAACTTATCAAAAAGAAATCTCACATTTGGCGCTTTGCCGGTGCGGCGAACAACACCGGTGCAAACATTGGCACCGAACTTACCGACAGCGGATACGTTATGTGGAACAGCAGTGTACTCATTCCGCCAAATGCGTCTGCAGCCGCTATGGCAAAAGCAGCCACCGACGCAATTTGGAAATACGAAACTGTCACGATTTGCTTTAAAGAAAATCAAAATACCGCCGATGCACTCCATCTTGTGCTCGACTTTATAAAGAAGAACAACACAGCGTGCGACGTGCGCACGGTGTCCCCCGCATTTTACGATAGAGCAAGCTGATTAAATTCAGTATCCTATACCGAAAGGAATTGAGAAAATGTCAGAATCCGAAAACAAGAAGCGCATTCTCGTTGTCGAAGACGAAAACAAAATCGCCATCACCGTAATATACAATCTCCAGCACGCAGGCTACGTATGTGAGCTTGCAAGCGACGGCGAAGAGGGCTTGAAAAAGGCTCTCACGGGCAACTTCGACCTTATTCTGCTCGATATCATGCTTCCCAAAATGAACGGCTTTGAGGTATGTAAGCGTATCCGCGAAAAGCTCGACACGCCGATAATCTTTGCCACCGCAAAGGTTGAAGAGGTCGACAAAATAATGGGCCTTGACCTTGGTGCGGACGACTACGTTACAAAGCCCTTTTCCCTAAACGAGCTTATGGCACGCATTAAGGCAAATATCCGCCGTTCGAGAAGCGAAGTCGTCAGCGAGAAGGCGCAAAGCGAGTCTTCAGTAATCACTATTCGCGGACTTTCTATCGACACGACCAAATATGAGGTAAGCCGTGACGGCATACCTGTTGAGCTTACCAAAAAGGAATACGAGCTTCTAACGTTTATGGCAAAGAACGCAGGCACCGTATATTCGCGTGAACAGCTTCTTGCCGAAGTATGGGGCTATGACGGATTTTTCGGTGACACCTCAAGCGTCGACGTTACCGTGAGCAGACTTCGCACAAAGCTTGAAATAAATTCAAGCCGTCCAGAATATCTGCTGACCAAGCGCGGCATGGGGTATTACATCAAGTAAGCTATGTATAGAAGTCTGTATTTTAAAATCATCCTCATACTGGTTATCTTCATGATAACAGTTATGTGCGTCATCGGAACGATACTCATCAATAACGTAAACAGCTTCTATATGGGCGAGTTTACAAGCCAGATGGAGCAGAATCTATCCGACGGCAGTACGCTTACAGAGGAGCTTCGAGCGGCACTGTCAGCAGAGGACTTTTCGAGCGAACAGCTAAAAATACTCGGAACCTACCGCGGCATTCTCGGCATAGATGACTACCGCAATTTCTACATTCTCGACACGGACGGAAATTTTCTCGGCGGCTCCGATGCTAAGCTCGGAAGCTCGCTTCAGAAAACGCCAAACCTTATCGCCGCAATGCGCGGTACGCCCGACAATACACAGCCGCTCGGCGCTGACTTCGCGGACTACGCGATAAAGCTTGAAGACGGCGGAGCGGAGTGCATAATATACGTTCGTGACTCTATGGACGAGATGCAACGCTTCACGTGGGCGCTTGTTTCAATCATACTCCAAGCGCTTATGCTGGGGCTCATCTTCGCAATAATCCTCGCATTTTTCCTCTCCAAAGCGATAACCTCGCCCATACAGAGCCTTACGCACGGTGCGAAGCTTATCGCAGAGGGCGAATTTTCACACGAGATAGACATTCGCTCGAGCGACGAGATAGGAAAGCTCACCGACGCGTTCAACTACATGAAAAAGACGCTTAAGAACACGCTTGAGGAAGTTTCGGGCGAACACCAAAAGCTTGAAACCGTATTCACCTACCTCAACGACGGCGTTATCGCCTTCACCGAGGACGGGCAGGTAATGCACATAAACGAAAAAGTAAAAGAACTGCTCGGCTCAAAGTATAACGAGAAGTTCAACTTTATGCGCTTCACCAAGCTTTTCGGTATTGAGTACAATCCTCATTTCAACGTAGAATATATCGACAGGCAAAACGTTTCCGATGACGGTTACAGCGTCAGCGATGTTATGTTCAACGGAAAAGTTCTCGACATCAGCTTCGGCACTGTAAGCTACCGTGACGGTGACGTTGCGAGAAACGGCATGCTTGCCGTAATTCACGACGAAACGGGACGTTACGAGCTTGACAAATCAAGACGCGAATTCGTAGCAAACGTGTCCCACGAGATGCGCACGCCTCTGACTAGTATAAAAGGTGCGTGCGAAACCATACTTGCGGACGAAAACATGCCTGACGATATGCGCACCTTCTTTCTCAATATGGCGGTCGAGGAATGTGACCGTATGACGCGCATAGTTTCTGACCTTCTTGTACTCTCGCGACTTGACAACAAGCGCACGCAGTGGAGTATTGACAGGTTTGACACGGACAAGATGCTCACCCATATAATCGAGGTTATGAAGGTAGATGCAGATGCGCACTCGCACAAGCTTGTGTACGACAAAAAATCCGCGCTTCCCGAAATTACCGCTGATAAAGAGCGCATAGAGCAGGTTCTTATAAATATCCTCTCGAACGCTATCAAGTACACTCCCGACGGCGGAACTGTAACACTTTCTGCCGAGCCTTGCGAAAACAGCATAAAGATAGACGTGGTCGACACGGGTATCGGTATCCCCGAAGAAGACTTACCGCATCTGTTTGAGCGTTTCTACCGCGTGGAAAAATCACGCACGAGCGAAACGGGCGGAACAGGCCTTGGTCTTGCTATCGCAAAGGAAATCGTAGAAGCGCACGGTGGAACAATCTCCGTGGCAAGTAAGCTTGGCAAGGGTTCCGTCATCACGATACTCCTACCCATTGAAACCAAACTGAAATCGGTGTAATCGAATGGATAAAAGATACACTTCACGCCGAGCTTCATCGGCATTTGAAACTGCAAAAACCGTTATTCTTACTGGACTTATTTTGAGTCTTGTCGTTCTGGTTATCGTGTACGTCGGCGGAATGCGAGCATACGATGAGGCTGGTGGCCAAAATGACCTCGGCGAGAATTTTGACCGTCTTTGGAGCGTTGTCAGCGACTTTGAGCCAATGGGACTCAATGAGTCACACCTGCTTCCAGAAATCATCGGGTATAAACAGCCGTCCTCTCGTGCAGCCCTCGCAGCACTTGCAAACACCGACAGCATATCCGAGCTTTACGAGCTGACAAAGCCCTGCTTACTCGAGCTTTTTGGCAATAACTCGGTCTGCACAGAGCTGACGCTTGCTGAGGGCAAGCACCGTCTTGCCGCAGCTAAAGCAAGTGATGAATTTGTATATCTGCGCTATCACGTACCCGTGCTTTATCAGCTCATCTACGCCTATGCTGCGGATACGCTAACCGTTTCGGAGAGCGATATTGCAACGGGCGAAAAAGGCAATATAGGCGCGTATATAAGCGAGCTTGTTATTATTCCCGACGACAACTTTGCCGCGCACCGTTTTGTCGCGTACGCGACCGATGCGAATGGGCGCTACTTCGAATTCCGCCCGAGCGAAAGGATTGTGGCATCAGATTTCTACATCTCTAAGCTCGCAACGACCGCATCGGCAGTCGGCACATTCCCACTTTATTTTTCGAAGGATGCGCGCTTTGCTTACAGTGAACCTATAGTAGACGGCGAGGTCGAATATACAACGCTAACCCATTCCGAAATAGACATCGAAAATGAGGCGCTTAGAGAATCCCTGCTTGATTTGTTCGAATACAACACAGAGAAGCTCGACGGATACTCCGACAGCACGGGGTATGTGTACGTTGATACACACAGTCAGCTTCGCATAGAAAAAGGAGAGATAGTTTTCCAGACCACGGATGCCACAGCATCAGACAGTTCTCTGCGCGGAATCCGCATTGATTCACTCCTGGGCTACGTAAGCTCCGACACGTCGGGACTTTTCGACAAGCTGACAGCCGTTGACAGCCTTATAAGAAAGCTCGGTGAGATATCCCCTGAGCTTATCGGCGGAGAAGCAAATCTCTGCCTTGGCGATGTATACAGCGACGGCTCGCTTCTGGTTATCGAATATTTCCTCACGTATAACGGAATACGCATGAGCGGTGAGCCGTATCTTCGCGCCGTTTTGACAGAACAGACCGTATCACAGCTTCACCTGCGCCCGACATCCGTAAAATCCACCGAAACAACAGGCCTTGCGCTCTCCCCGAGCTATATAATGGACAACCTCAATAAATCAGGAAAACTTAATAAGGACCGATCTATCGACTCTGTGCGTCTGCTTTATACCGACTGCAACGCCGCATGGAGTGTAATCTTATCCGACTAACGAAAGGAAGTGATCCGCCGTGAACTGGTCATCTGTAAAAAATCTGCTAATCGCCATACTTGTCGCGGCGAATCTTTTCCTGATATTCAACGTGGCACGTCAGGACCGAACAAGAGATTATATTTCAGACAGCGAGCTTCGTGGTGCCATAGAGCTGCTGGCAGACAGAGGCTTCTCTGTACCGGCAGATATTATTCCCACAAAGAAATTTAAGACACCTGTTTATGAAAGCCGCTACGCCGACGAATACTATACCACAGCTGCAACGACGCTTGCGAACTCCGAGCGTGAAATGCTTTACACCCTGCCAAACGGCGGAATAAGTATCACCACTAAAAAGGGCGCATATATGGAGTTTGATAACGAGTTTGACTTCAGATACTTTGAATTTGACAATCCCGATTCTGCGGCATATACTGAAATTACCGTCGACACGTTCGCCGCACATGCGGAAGGCAAAGACAATGTAACCCCATCACGTATGAAAGCGCTTTCAAATGCCGCTTCTGATTTTTTGTGCAGTGATCGCTCAAAGGATTCGCCGCTAAAGGCAAAAATAGTCGGTGCTTTTACAAACAGTGACGGACGTACAATTGTCCTTGCAGAGCAGCATTTGAACGGCTATAGAGTATACTCTCATTACGCCGTTTGTGTTTTTGAGGACAGCGAGATTATATTCGCGCACGGAAGATGGTATTTTTCAGAGATAGACAAGGACTATAACACAGAGCTCTACGATCAGATCCATATCCTTTTTACAGATATGTCCACCCTCAAAAACACTCTTGCAAGCACTGCAGAGGCGAGTGAGGGTGTGGACCAAAATACCACTCCATCCCCACGAAGCAACGAAAGCATAACGCTTCCCGCCGTTTCTGCCGTAAACGCGTGCTACGTCGTTTATTGGAATGCTAACAAAACGGCGCTTTACTTCATTCCCGCGTGGCAAATTGACCATGATCCGTCGCTTACCGTAGTCTATAATGCCGCAAATGCCACGGTATACTCAAGTGAGAAATAATTATTACCGATAATTGTAAATATTCTGTTAACACCCCTTCCATTTTTGATATAAAAGTGGTATAATAATTAGTAGTAAAGACACGAATATTAACATTTTGTTAACCAAAACATATTTTGTTCTCCTTTTTGCAACATTCCACGGTCCGTCACGGCGGGCGTCGACCGTTTTTTATACATCGCGCGGACTTTGCGCGCACTATTACACGCCGAGAAATGAGATTGAATTATGGAAAAAATCATCATCAACGGTGGCAAGCCTCTGCATGGTTCAGTCGAGGTCAGCGGTTCTAAAAACGCCGCGATCCCGATAATTCTGGCGACTCTGATGGTAAACGACGTTTGCGTTATTGAAAACGTACCTGCTATCAGCGATATTTCCCTGTCGCTTGAGATCCTCTCCTCTGTAGGCTGCCGCATAAAGATGCTTTCTAAAAATACGGTAGAAATCGACTCTCGAAACGCCAAGGGCGGAATTTCCCCTTACGAGCTTGTTCGAAAGATGCGCGGCTCTTACTATCTTGTCGGCGCAGAGCTTGCAAGATGGGGAAACGCATATGTCGGACTTCCCGGCGGCTGTGACTTCGGCGTACGCCCGATCGACCAGCACATCAAGGGCTTCAAGGCTCTCGGCGCAGATATAAACGTAGAAGGCGGATATATCGACGCAAAGGCTGAAGAACTTACCGGCGCGAATATCTACTTCGACATGGAGACCGTTGGCGGTACTATCAATGTAATGATCGCCGCATCCCGCGCAAAGGGTACTACCATCATCGAAAACGCGGCTCGTGAGCCTCACATAGTTGACCTTGCAAACTTCCTTAATACCTGTGGCGCTCACATCAGCGGTGCGGGTACAGATACAATTAAAATTAAAGGTGTCGGAGAGCTTCACGGCTGTACTTACGCTATAATCCCCGATATGATCGAGGCTGGTACATTTATGTGTGCGGCGGCGGCAACAAGCGGACACCTTAAAGTTACAAACATTATCCCCAAGCACATGGAATCCGTTTCTGCAAAGCTCGAGGAAATGGGCGTAAAGATAATCGAGCACGATGACGCAATCGAAGTTATCAGCACGGGAGAATTAAATCGCGTAAATGTAAAAACACTCCCTTACCCTGGTTTCCCCACGGATATGAATCCGCAGTTCGGCGCGCTTCTTTGCCTCGCAAAGGGCGTATCCTGCCTCACCGAGGGCATATTCAATAACCGCTTCCGCTACGTTGAAGAATTAAAGCGTATGGGCGCTAACATCAAGGTAGACGGCGCAACGGCAATAATCGAAGGCGGATCTCCCCTTTCGGGTGCACCTGTAAAGGCGGTAGACCTTCGCGCAGGCGTTGCAATGATAATCGCGGGACTTGCCATAAACGGCAAGACGGAGATTGAGGATATACACTATATTGAACGCGGCTATGACGACGTTGTAGGCAAATTCAGATCAGTTGGCGCTGATATCAAAAAGATTACCCTTCCCGATCCCGTACAGTTTGAAAAAGCCAACTAACTGCCTTGCAGTATAAAATAAATCAACTATAAAGGGGTGTCCTAGGGCACCCCAAATTTATTAGCGTAAAAGTTTATTTAATGTAAACGAAAAGCATCGGTTCACGAAAATATTTTGTGCCGCCGCTGTGCCAGCGGAATAGAGATTGTTATGAAAATTAAAAACGACGAAATGCTTACCGAGATAAACGACGGTCTTAATTTAATACAAAAGTCCGATGGACTTACATTCGGCACGGACGCGTATCTGCTCTCGGCATACGTGCGCCATCAGGCTCGAGCTGTAGCGGCTGACCTTGGCAGCGGAACGGGCGTTATTCCGCTTCTGATGCTATCAAAAAAGAAAGTGGCACGCGTTCACGCTGTTGAACTTCAGAGCGACTTTTCGGAGCTTATCGAGCGTAATGCTGCACTTAACAGATTTGACAACCTGACCGCACACTGCGCCGATGTCCGCGATATAAGCGCCGCTACATTTGGCGCGGAGCTGGACATCGCTGTGTCAAATCCGCCGTATATGAAGCCGACAGGCAAAGCCAACCAGAGTGAGCGCAAGAATATAGCTCGCCACGAAGTAGCCGGCGGTATCGCGGACTTCTGCAGCGCCGCCGCAAGAATACTTAAACACGGCGGGCTATTCTACACCGTGTGGCGTCCAGACAGACTGTGCGAGCTTACGAATGCACTACATGCGGTAAAGCTTGAACCAAAGCGTATGACATTCGTTCACGCAAGAGCAGAGCTTCCACCGTGTCTTGTTCTGTGTGAGGCAAAAAAGGGCGCGAGCGCGGGCGTTTATGTAACGCCGCCGCTGATAATGTACTCGCACGGCAATACTTACACGGACACACTTACAAAAATCTACGAAACGGGTGATTTCGATGAGCTTTACAAAAAACCCTGATGTCTACTACACCGATATAGGCGATGAAAAAAACAAGGTAAACGGCGGTACACTCTATCTTGTCACAACCCCGATAGGCAATCTCGCCGACCTGTCCGAGCGTGCGAAGAAAGTACTCTCCGGCGTGGACTTCGTTGCAGCCGAGGATACGCGAAACTCCGCAAAGCTCCTAGCAATATTCGGTATCAAAAAGCCGATGGTCAGCTACTACGAGCACAATAAGCGTGAGCGCGGCGAGGAAATTTGCGCGCGTATATCCGCAGGCGAGTCCTGTGCACTCGTCACTGATGCCGGTATGCCCGGTATAAGCGATCCCGGCGAGGATATCGTAAAACTGTGCGCTGAGCGGGGCATACCCGTGACCGCAGTTCCCGGCCCGTGTGCCGCGATGACGGCACTTACACTATCCGGGCTTTTCACGGGACGTTTCGCCTTCGAAGGGTTCCTTTCAACAAACAAAAGCGACCGTCGCGAACGCCTTACCGAGCTTAAATGCGACACGCGGACGCTTATTTTTTATGAAGCACCGCACAAATTAAAGGCTACTCTCTCCGACCTTTACACGGCATTCGGCGAGCGTAAAATATCCCTCTGCCGTGAGCTTACCAAGCTCAACGAAGAAATATTCCGTACCACGCTGTCAGATGCCGTCGCACTCTACCGTGAAAAAGAGCCTCGCGGCGAATACGTACTGATCGTGGAGGGCGCAAGCCGCGAGCAAGTACTCGCAGAAGCGTTTTGGAGTAATATGACACTTGACGAGCACGTAACATACTACGTAAACGAAGGCAAATCTAAAATGGATGCAATAAAAGCCTGCGCAAAGGACCGCGGCATTGCAAAGAATGAGGTTTATAGGGAGGTTAACACCTAAAGACGCGAAACACCTTACATTTTCGATAAAAACCCCTTTGCTTTATGTTACTTTTAATGTCAATGTTACAAAATTGAAAAATTTTCCTAAAACCTCTTGTATTAAATAGGAAAATGCGGTAAAATAATAAGGTACAAGTATGTCCGCAGACAAATGTTAAATATTTAACGCGGCCTGCTGTGACAAATAGTCAAAAAATTTTTATATATTTTTGGAGGATTTTAAAATGTCTGTTAAAGTTGCTATTAACGGCTTTGGCCGTATCGGACGTCTTGCTTTCCGTCAGATGTTCGGCGCAGAGGGCTACGAAGTAGTTGCAATCAACGACCTCACCAGCCCCAAGATGCTTGCTCACCTTCTCAAGTACGACACCGCACAGGGTCGTTACGAGCATGACGTTACCGCTGACGATGAAGCAGGTACCATCACTGTTGACGGTAAGACTCTCAAAATCTACGCTGAGAAGGACGCTGCTAACTGCCCTTGGGGTGAGCTTGGCGTTGACGTTGTTCTCGAGTGCACCGGCTTCTACTGCTCCAAGGAGAAGTCCATGGCTCACATCAAGGCAGGCGCAAAGAAGGTTGTTATCTCCGCTCCCGCAGGCAAGGACCTCAAGACCATCGTTTACGGTGTAAACCAGGAGACCCTTACCGCTGAGGATCAGATCATTTCCGCAGCTTCCTGCACCACCAACTGCCTCGCTCCTATGGCTAAGGC
>JAZNLM010000051.1:0-4794 GCA_045579105.1 Candidatus Flemingiibacterium sp. | reverse complement strand
TCCTCAACCTGCTTTGCAACTACCATCTTGGTAACGACAGGCTCGGGACCGCAAATAAAGCCTATGCGCATGCCTGCCGAAAGCACCTTACTGTATGAACCGGAGTAAACAACAACGCCTTCGGTGTCGAGCGACTTTAAGGTAGGTATCTCCTCGCCTGCAAAACGAAGCTCCCCGTAGGGATTGTCCTCTAAAATTACGATATTGTACTTCTTCGCAAGCTCGAGCACCGCTTTTCTCTTTTCAAGCGGCATACACGTTCCTGCAGGATTTTGGAATGTAGGAATGAGGTAAAGTATCTTTGCACGAGGCTCATTCTTAAGAGTTGCCTCGAGAATATCAAGATCAATTCCGCCGTCGTCCGCAAGCGGTACACCCACGGTTTTACAACCGAGTGAACGGAAAGCGTTGAGTGCGCCGATAAAGCTCGGATTTTCGCAAATAACCGTATCGCCCTCGTTGCACATAGTCTTACAAAGAAGCTCTATTCCCTGCTGACCACCCGATGTGATTATAGTAATCTGTCCGTCGGTGTTTATATTAAAGCGTGTGCAAAGACGGTCGATAACGTCTTTGCGAAGTGCAGGATAACCTTCTGTTATACCGTACTGCAGTGCTACAGAAGGCTCCTCTTCGTATATTTTAGCGCTGAGTCTTGCAAGCTCGTCGACGGGAAACGACTCAGGCGCAGGATTGCCTGCGGCAAAAGAGATTATAGTAGGATCGGAAAGCGCCTTGAAGATCTCGCGTATTGCGGAAGGCTTAAGATCCTGCATCTTGTTTGAAATTCTGTATTCCATGGATATGTCCTTTCAGTATATGTAGGTTGCTCATATAGATATATTTTGCCATTATCTTATATTTTACCACATATATGTGTTTTTTTCAAGTACGTTTTTTGAATATTTTTATCCGTTTTTTCATCTTCTCTCTCATTTAACATTTTATTCGTTAACTTTTTCTTGAATTTTAATAAAATTCGTGCTATAATTATCAGAGTACCCCAAGCAAAGGAGAACTCTTTCTATGGAAGATATGGATTACTACGAATGGGAAGAATCGCAAAAACGATTTACATTCTCTAAAATCATAAAATTCATTTTTAAATTCGTTTGTACGCTTATAATCGTTGGCACTTTCGCACTGTTGCTCGGACGTATGACACTAATGAAGATACCGAAATCATTCACCACCGTCACTCTCACCGATGGCATAGCGGCAACACGTGATAACAATACTTTCGATGCTGTTATGCAGGAACCTGTAGAACCGTTCAACGACAACGGAAAAGACGAAAACGGCGTTTATCAGCGCGGTTGGTATCACGTTTCAAACGTAGCTGTTTCCAAATCGGCTGGCGAGGTACAGTTAACCGTGCGCTACAACAGCCGCAGTACGGTAAGCACGCTTATGGAAAAATACTCACTCACCGAGCGTCCGTCAGGCGAACTATTCATTTATGTTCTTTCAGACAATGAGGGAAACACCTACACCGATTACGTTTTCTGTGCGAAAAGACGCCCGCTTTATGAATTCAGACGTGTGGTATTTACGGGGGTTGACCTCACCGAAGCCAAAGCACTCTATCTCGATATTTACTGGATAGATGATGTTTCAGAAGACGGACTTATGAACGCAAACTTCACAATATACGACACCACCTTTGATTCCGAAACCGCAGATGCAGATATGCTCAATGGTAAAAACTTAATTTTCTGCAAAGCACCTGAATACATTTCAAATTTAGACTAAAGAACGACTAAACCGAAAGGAAAAGATTATGACCACTATCGAAAAACTCGCGGCTCTGCGCTCACTTATGAAGGAACGCGGTGTGGACGTGCTCCTCATAACATCCGACGACTATCATCAATCCGAATACGTGGGCGACTTCTTCAAAGCGCGCGCGTGGGTATCGGGCTTTACAGGCTCGGCTGGAACACTTGTTATAACCAAGAACGAAGCCAAGCTCTTCACCGACGGACGTTACTATATTCAGGCAGAGCGCCAGCTTGCAGGCTCTACAATAGATCTTATGCGTGTTGGCATGGAAGGCGTTCCTACACCGAATGAATACATCATATCGCTTATGAACGAGAGCGACTGTAAAGTTCTCGCAACAGACGGCAAATGCGTTGGAGCTAACGTTATCGACGCGATTAAGAAAAAATTTCCGGAACATGCTTCTATCGTTACCGACACCGATTACGTAGGACTTATCTGGAGCGGCCGACCTAAACTTCCCGAATCGAAGATTTGGGCGCTCGACTTAAAGTACTGCGGCAAATCCCACAGTGAAAAGCTTGCGGACGTACGTAAGGCGCTCGAGGACAAAAACTGCGATGCGCTCGTCATGTCCAGCCTTTGCGATATAGCATGGCTTTATAACCTTCGTGGCGGCGACGTTACCAACACGCCCGTATTCCTCTCCTACTGCATAATTACCAAGACAGAGGACAAGCTTTTTGCAGGCGTTAGTGCAGTAAGCGACGTTAAATCTGCGCTCGAAGCAGACAACGTCACCGTATGCCCTTACGGCGATTTTTACGCTGAGCTTAACACGCTTGAAAACAAACGTGTACTCCTCGATAAGACTGCCGTTTCCGCGGCGATTGTGGACACTCTCTCAAAATCTGAGATAGTGAACGGCGAGAACCCCACGCTTATCTTAAAAGCGAAGAAAAATCCCACCGAGCTTGAAAATCTCCGTCTTTCTCACGTTGCAGACGGTCTTGCTATGACCAAGATGATGCTCGAATTAAAATTCGGCAACCGTGAGTTTGATGAGCTTACGGTGGACGAGTATCTGCTTGGACTGCGTAAGGAGTGCGCAAAAACTGTTGGCGTTACGTTCGTTGACGAATCCTTCGGCGCGATATGTGCGTTCGGTCCGAATGCGGCTATGGCGCACTACTCTGCAAGTGCCGATAACTTCTCAAAAATCGACAGAAACGCGCCCGTTCCTATGCTTCTCATTGACTCGGGCGGACACTATCTTGAGGGTACAACTGATATCACACGTACGTTTATCTTGGGCAACATCCCCGATGAAGTAAAGATGCACTACACACTAACCGCATGCGGTATGATACGCCTCATGAGCCTCATTTACCTTGAGGGTGCAACGGGTACTGCGCTTGATATGGTCTGCCGTCAACCACTGTGGGAGCACGGCATCGACTTCCGTCACGGAACGGGACACGGCGTAGGCTATCTCCTTTCAGTACACGAAGGTCCTAACCGCTTCCATTGGGGGCGCGGTGACGTAAAAATCGAGGAAGGCATGGTTACCACCGACGAGCCCGGTATTTACGTTGAAGGCAGTCACGGTATCCGTATTGAAAACGAGCTTATCGCCACCAAGACTAACAAAAACGAGTTTGGACAGTTTATGCGCTTTGAAAATCTCACGTTCTGCCCTATCGACCTCGACGGAATCGACAAGTCACTTCTCGACGAATCGGACGTAAGAAAGCTTAACGCATACCACAAGAGCGTATATGATACACTCGAAAAATACCTCGATACCGAAGATAAGGCAAATCTCGAAAAGCTGACAAGAGAAATATAAAAAATAGAGCCGATACAGATTTTCGTATCGGCTTTTCTCTGTTTATTTTAATTCTGCTTCTGCACGCTTTTATACTCGTTATAATACTTGTAAAACGGGCAGCGCGGACTCGACATCATTCGGTAAAATTCGTCCTCATCAAGATTTGCGATGCAGACGTTTTCCTGCATATCCTCGTCCCAATCCCAGAACTCGCACGTTTCACAGTTTGACTCTGGAAGCTTCTTTTTGCGTTTATACATTACATTTACCAAAACCTGTTTTAACAGGTTTCCTTTCAAATCATCTGCGTATAAATTTTCTGTTTTTTAAAAATGACATAAGGTGTCGTTTGTGCTTACAAAGCTTTTCTGTACAGTTTTGGCAAGCAATACCTGCATTTGTCCTTTCCGAAAAACGTTCGGGGTACAAGTGAAAACATATCTCCCAATAACCAAGAAGAAGAAGCGAGAGCCCAAGTAAACTCCACGTGTACCATCTCGGAATAAACACAAGAGGCGTGAACATCATAGCAAAGTCCCAGTTGTAAATACGGCAGTCTGTACAGCATCTGTTTTTCATAAACCACGCTTGGAACGGGCAAAAGAACAATATGCATATCATATCGCACACACCGTAGGTAAGGCTGACAAGGATTAAAATGCCCTCGTCAATAATACCGACAAAGTAAAGGCTACCAATAACAGAATTAAGCGCTATCCATATAGCCGCCACTAAAAGAGTACGACGCCACGACTGGACCACGGGGGTATTTTCACCTGTTGGAATATAGTTTCGTTTAAACTGCTTTTGACAGCCTGGGCTTTCAAGCCTTGAAGGAAAAAAGCGAAGTGCCATTTCGACAACAAAAATAATCCATATAGTGCCGAGTACAATCGGTATTTCCTCATAGCCACCAAAAACGTGCTTTGAACCAACTACGCGGCTTATTACATAGAGTGTCAGTGCTGCGGCAAGTATGAGAGAGCGTCCAACAAGCTTGAAAAGGTGTAGTATCGAAATTTTTGAAAGGTGGAATTTTGTTTTTTTCATAAGAATTATGTAATGTTGCCTCGGCGATACGAGGCTTCCTTTCTATAACCGGCAAATCGGGATACAATAATTATACATCAAAAGCACATGCTTGTCAACAAAATTACATATTGTGTTTATCGCAAAATTTTACTTTAGTGAAGCGAGATATCAACGAAAATCAAAGAAAACGGGCGATTTTAAGAGCAAAT
>JAZNLM010000050.1:0-21828 GCA_045579105.1 Candidatus Flemingiibacterium sp. | reverse complement strand
ATTCCTGCCGGTATTGATGACGGACAGAAGGTTGCTATCCGTTCGCAGGGTGACTGCGGTAGAAACGGCGGCGCCGCAGGCGACCTTATCATAGCTGTGTCGGTACGTCCGCACCCGATATTCGAGCGCGACGGCTACAACATTTACTGCGAGGTACCGATAACCTTCGCGGAAGCGGCACTCGGCGCGGATATACAGATCCCCACTCTCGAGGGAAAGGAAAGTTACACTATTCCTGAGGGGACACAGCATGGTACCACGTTCACGCTTCGCGGCAGAGGTATACCGTACGTTAATAGCAAGAGCCGCGGCGACCTTATTTTCGCTGTGTCTGTTGAAACTCCGAAAGGTCTTTCAAGTGAGCAGAAGGAGCTTCTGCGTAAGTTCGCGGACAGTCTTGGTGAAAAAAACAACACCAAAAAAAGCGGATTTATAAAGAAGTTCTTTAAATAAAAATACCGTAAATTTTATAAAACACCGCTTTGCGAAAACGCAGGGCGGTGTGTGTTGCTTTTATTTATTACTTTTTAAGGAGAAAACACTATGGATTGGACACAACTTCGCGTGGATGTTGCAGTGAGCGACATTGAGCGTACGGCGGCTATTATGAGTATGCTCGACAATGGAATTATGATCGAGGATTACAGTGATATCGAGGCGGGACTTAAGACCGTTTACGGCGACCTTATTGACGAGTCTATACTGAACGCTGATAAATCGCGCGGCGCTGTATCTATTTACGTTTCGGAAGAGAAAAACTACAATGATTACGTTGTATTCCTTCGTGAACGCTTTGCGGCAGAGGGGATTGATGCTAAAATAGAGATACTTGGTGTTGACGAAGAGGAGTGGTCTACTGCTTGGAAAAAGTATTACCACCCAATACGCGTTGGAGAGCGCCTTGTTGTAGTTCCTGCGTGGGAGAAGTATGATGCACA
This sequence comes from Candidatus Flemingiibacterium sp., assembly GCA_045579105.1. Classification (GTDB taxonomy): domain Bacteria; phylum Bacillota; class Clostridia; order Oscillospirales; family CAG-272; genus Flemingiibacterium. The sequence continues at coordinate 20,890 of JAZNLM010000050.1, read as the reverse complement.
AGAAAATGATATCGTTGTTCGTATGGACCCAGGTATGGCATTCGGAACGGGTACTCACGAAACAACAAGGCTTGTATGCGGTCTTATTGAAAAATATCTCACTCCCGGCGCGCGTATGCTCGACGTCGGTACAGGCAGTGGTATACTTGCAATATGCGCATCAAAGCTTGGTGCAGGCGAGTGCTTTGCGTACGATATAGACCCTGTTGCGGTACGCGTTGCGGCAGAGAACTGTAAGGATAACAATTGCACAAACATTACCTGCGGTGTGTCCGACCTTCTTGCGTCTGTTGATACCGCTGGCGGACTTTACGATTTCGCTGTGGCTAATATCGTTGCGGACATAATCATCCGTATGTCGCCCGATATTGGTGCTTTTTTGAAAAAGGGAGCCTACCTTATTACTTCCGGAATTATTGAACGCTATGCAGAAGGTGTACGCGAAGCTATGCGCTCTCACGGGTTCGAGCTTGTGGAAGAAGCTATGGAGAGTGATTGGGTGGCGATGGTTTACAAGAAAGTATAATTTTGGTAAATTTGCGACTTTTTTTCGAATTAGTCAAAAAAATATATAAAAAAATTCGCCAAAATATTTGACAAAATGACGAAAGTGTAGTATAATATACAATATAGTCGGGCGGAATAGACACCCAAAGTGTGTCAATTTTGATAATTCCGACAGGTTGAGGTTGAAAATGCCGCGTTTCTTTTTGCAGGCGTCAAATATCTCCGACGGCATAGTAACCGTCACGGGTGACGATGCCGTTCACATTTCGCGCTCATTGCGTATGCGAGTGGGCGAGCATATTACCGTGTGTGATATGCAGAAAATCGAATACGACTGTGAGATTATTGGCTTTTCTGACGCCAGTGTTACGGCAAGGGTGATTTCTTCACATCTGTCAGACACTGAGCCGCCTTATACTGTGCGGCTCTATCAGGCGCTTCCAAAATCGGATAAGCTTGACACAATAATTCAGAAATCGGTTGAAACGGGCGCGCACGTCATAGTGCCATTCGAGTCACAGAGATGTGTTGCAAGGGTTGACGGCGATGCCAAAAAGGAAGCCAAGAAGCTTGAAAGACGTCGCAGGATAGCGCTTGAAGCGGCAAAACAGTGCGGACGAGGTTGTGTGCCGACTGTCGAAACGACGATGAGCTTCGGCGAAATGCTCAAAGATGCTGCCCAGAGTGAGCTTGTGCTCTTTTTCTATGAGGGAGACGGCACAGTGTCGCTTCGCGAACTACTGCAAAGCAAATACGAAAAGGGAACTGTTCCCGAAAGCATTTCTGTGATAATCGGGGCCGAGGGCGGATTTTCGATCAAGGAAGTCGAAACGGCAAAGGAAATCGGCTGTGAAATATGTGGGCTTGGAAAAAGAATTTTAAGATGCGAAACTGCACCGAGTTTTGTGCTCGCGTGCCTTACCTATAATTTTGAACTTTAATTTAAAGCGTACCAAAAGTTTATCGCGCAACGGAGGAAAATAATGGTGAAGACTAGTATTAAAGAGAAGAAGGCGGCTAAAGCTGCCGCTAAAAAGCAGGAGGACATCAAGTCCTACCGCCTGATGATTGGTTTCCTGCTTGCTATTGTGGGGCTGTTTTTAGCTATAAAAGCAGGCAACAATCAGCTGTATGTGCTTTCAACGATAATGCCTGCATTTCTTTTGGTATCGGGTATAATCTTTGGTCTTAGCGCACTTTATTTCTCCATTATGCGCATAAAGCGTATCGATGAAACAGACAGAATTGTTACAAGCACGGGCATTTTCGGTAATGCTGCTGCTATGTTTCTACTTTCTGCCGCGTTCTATCTCTATATGGATGTACAGCTTGTTATCTCTGCACTTATTGCTCTTATCGTAGTGTACATCGTGTACTGCATAGAAGGTGCTGGCTTCTTCGGTTATTCGGCTTTCACCGCTGCATCTTACATACTGCTTCTCCTCGCGGGACAGCCTTCGCTTCTGGAGCGCTCGTATACTGCTATCGGTGACATTGCCATTATAGCGGCAAAGGTTCTCGTATTCGTTGTTCCTGTATTGATGGTACTCATAGCTGTGCTCACATTTGCTAAGAAGAGCATCACTGTTCTTGGAATTAAGTTTGCAAAAAAGAGAATTGCTTCGGCTATGCTTGTATCGGGACTTATAGCTCTCGCGGGTGCGGTATTTACTGTGATTTATCCGGCAGGTGTTTCTATTGTTACATATGCGCTGATTGCCGTCTATTTTATAGTAACTGTTATTGGCGTGTTCAAAATGATGTGAATTTTTAATTAAAATTTGCAACGACTATTGAAAAAAGCAAAATCTTAGTGTAAAATATACATAAATACAACACAATTTTTGTTAATGTTGAAAGGAGCGCCCCATATGTCAAACAGATTTTTCCAAGGTATTATTCATCAGATGAAGGATGCAGTGGATCGAGTAATCGGTGTTATAGACGAAAATGGCGTTATTATTTCCTGCAGTGAGCTTGTAAAGATAGGAGAGAGTGCACAGGGCATTCGTGATGAGCTTGCATATACATCCGATGCAATAACGACAGGCGGTTATACATACAGACAGATAGGTCAAGGCGCAAAGAGTGAATACATTGTATTCGTCGAGGGCGAGGACAAGATGGCTGAAAAGTTCTCGATGATCCTTTCCGTTGCTCTTGCGAACATTAAGAACCTTTACGATGAAAAGCTCGATAAGGGCTCGTTCATCAAGAACATAATTCTCGACAATATTCTCCCGAGCGATATCTACTTAAAGAGTAAGGAGCTTCACTTCAACTCTGATGTCAGCCGTGTAGTTATACTTATAAAGTTCTACGGCAAGAGCGACGTTGTACCGTTTGATATGGTACAGAATATGTTCCCCGACAAGAACAAGGATTACGTTATCAGCGTAAGCGAGCACGATATCGTGCTTGTCAAAGAAGTTAAGAACGGTCACGACACTCGCGAGATTGAAAAGACCGCAAAGAGCATTTCCGACACGCTTTCGAGCGAATTCTACGCAAAGGTTACAATTGGTATTGGTACCGCAGTTGAAAATATAAAGGATCTTGCGCGTTCCTTCAAGGAAGCACAAGTCGCAATTGAGGTTGGCAAGGTATTCGATACCGAAAAGAATATCATCAGCTATGAAAATCTCGGAATCGGCAGACTTATCTACCAGCTTCCGACAACACTTTGCGAGATGTTCCTTCAGGAAGTATTCAAGAAGGGTTCTCTCGAATCTCTCGACCGCGAAACGCTGATGACCATTCAGTGCTTCTTCGAAAACAACCTCAACGTTTCCGAAACCTCACGTAAGCTGTTCGTTCACAGAAACACCCTCGTGTACCGTCTTGAAAAAATAAGAAAGCTCACGGGACTTGATCTTCGTGAATTTGAGCACGCTATTACCTTCAAGGTTGCGCTCATGGTTAAGAAATATCTTACTTCTAAACCCGTTAAGTTCTGACAATAATTTTACATCCGTCCGCCTATCATTTTTATGATTGGCGGACGGTATGTGCGCTAAATCCCAAAAACATGATTTTTTGGTGTACATTGCACAGCCAAAAGCGTGATTGATATTTTTCATTTATTCAAATAAACGAAAAACGGAGAACCTATACGAATGATTGAATTCAGAGATGTAAAAAAAGTATATCCAAACGGAACTGTCGCGCTTGACGGGGTTAATCTCCGCATAAACGATGGTGAGTTTGTATTCATCGTCGGAGAGTCCGGCGCTGGTAAGACTACGTTGATGAAGCTTTTGCTACGCGAGGAAAAGGCAACGAGCGGAAGCCTTATCGTAAGAACAGAAAGAGAAGTTGGAGAGGGCAAAAAGCAGTCCTCTGCGTACGACCTTTCCACGATTTCAAATTTCAAGATTCCGCACTATCGCCGTGAGCTTGGAGTGGTATTTCAGGATTTCAGACTTTTCCCGAATATGACCGTATTCGAGAATGTCGCGTTTGCTATGAATGTTGTCGGTGAGCCGAAGCGTATCATCAAGCGCCGTGTTCCTGCTATACTCAACATTGTAAACCTAACTGAAAAGCACAATTGTTATCCAAATCAGCTTTCGGGAGGTGAGCAGCAGCGCGTTGCGCTTGCGCGCGCACTTGCAAACAATCCCGAGATAATCATTGCGGACGAGCCTACAGGTAATATTGATCCGAAGATGAGTCTTGAAATAATGAATCTGCTCATTAAGATACATAATCGCGGCAAGACCGTTATCGTTGTTACGCACGAAAAGGATTTGGTTGATTATTTTAAACAGCGTGTGGTCAAAATAAAAGACGGTAAGGTTGTAAGCGACGAGATAGGAGGTATGAAGGTATGAGAAGATACAGACTTTCTTACTTTCTCGCTCAAAGCTTCAAGGGACTTTGGCGAAACGGCATAATGAGCGTGGCTTCGATAACCGTGCTTATGAGCTGCCTTGTTGTTATAGGAAGCTTCGCGCTGCTTATATTTAACATCAATGTAAACCTAGAAAATCTCGGACTTCTCAATGAGATCGTAGTATTCATCGACGAGAATAAGACAGACGAGGAAGTTGCGGCAATTGGAGATCAGCTTCGTGCACTAGAAAACGTTGCCGAGGTAGAATTTATACATAGGGACGACGCGCTTGCAGAGGAAAAAGAAAGATACGCGGAGTATTCGGGACTCTACGAGCTTGTTGAGGGAGACAACCCCCTGCGTCATTCCTTTGTTATAACTTATATCGACAACGCTAAGGTGGATGACCTTGACTATGAGATCGGCAGAATTGACGGTATTGCCAACAAGAACAACAGACTTGATCTTGCTCTTGCAATAGAAGATGTTAAAAACAGCATTTCACTTGTTCTCGTTTGGTTTATGATCATTCTTTTTGCGGTTTCTATATTCGTTATTATCAATACCATAAAGCTTGCGGTGCATGCACGCCGCGAAGAGATTTCCATAATGAGATATATCGGTGCTACGAACTGGTTTGTTATACTGCCGTTTATTTTTGAAGGTGTTATAATCGGAATTATAGCGAGCATATTCGCATTCTTTGTTCAGTGGTATGCATACAGTTACGTTGTATCCATGATGGGAACAAGCCTTGCATTTATCGAAATCATTCCGTTTAGTCAAGTATGGTCCATTGCCGCACTTTGTTTCCTCGTAATCGGCGTGATTACAGGTATTATAGGAAGTACTATTTCCACAAGAAAGCATCTTAAAGCATAAGATATTTACAGTCAAAGATCGGAGGTCACCTTGAAAAATACTATCAGACCGACAGCCTTTGGTAAAGTCAGACGGGCGGCTGTGCGCGTAAGTGCACTGGCTTTGTGCCTTGTTTTAGCAATGTTAATTATTCCCACCGCGAGTGAGCCGGTTTCGGCAGCGCTTTCGGATGCAAAGTCGCGTGAGCTTGAGGATAAGATAGCGGCGCTCAACCAGCAGATGGCAGGCCTTCAGTCGCAGATAAGCGAAGCGAAGGACGATATATCCAAGGCTATCGCGGAAAAGCAGCGCCTTGACTCCGAGATGAATATACTTATCCAAAAGGTGGAGCTTACCGCACAGCTCATAGATGAGCTTAATGCTAACATTGATCAGAAAAACAATGAGATATCCGACCGCGAAGATGCTTATGCGAGAAAATATCAGCTTTTTAAAGAGCGCCTTCGCGTAACACACGAGGAAGGGCAGGTAAGCTATCTGCAGATGCTGTTCGGCGCTACAAGCTTATCCGATTTCCTGTCTCGTGTTGACCGTATCGGCGCGATGCTTGAATATGACACGATGATAATGGAACAGCTTAAGTCGGAGAAAAACGATCTTGAGAGTGCAAGAAACGATTATCAGTCAAAAAAAGCAGAACAGGAAAAATATATGGCTGAGCTGAAGGCGGATGAGGCATCTCTCGAAAAGAAAAAGTCGCAGGCTGCATCGTATCTTGCCAACCTGCAAAACAATCAGGCTCTTTATAAGGCAATGCTTGCCAAGATAGACGAGGAAGAGCAGAAGCTTCAGGCAACTCTTCAGGCGTATCTTAAAGAGCTTCAGGAAAGAGAAAACTCCAAATACGTTGGCGGTACGTTTCTTTGGCCTTTGCCGACGAGCTACACTCGTATTTCTTCCGTTTACGGCGGACGTAACAGTCCCATTACAGGCAGATGGGAATTCCATAACGGTATCGACCTTCCTGCCGCATACGGCACGCCCATATACGCTTCCAACTCTGGTAAGGTTACTATCGCAACAAGCCATTGGAGCTACGGTAACTACATAATGGTTGACCACGGCGGCGGATACGCAACGCTTTACGCACATTGCTCGAAGCTGGTCGTGTCAGTTGGGGATAAGGTAACCCGCGGTCAGATCATAGCATACGTTGGTTCGACCGGAAGCTCAACGGGCAATCATCTGCATTTCTCCCTTTATGAGAACAGTGCGCATACCGACCCGATGAAATTCTTTAAATAAAACATAATAAATAAACATAATAAATTTTGATTTGGAGATAAGAAATGTCCAAAAAAATTTCCATAGGAATGACAATAGCGCTTATGCTTCTTGCTGCGGTGCTTGCGTTTCAGATAACATTTGTAGCGCTTTACAATAAATACGAGTCATCACTAAATTCTATCACTTCCACTATGGACGCATATAGAAAGCTTTCGGATATTGATGCCTTTTACCGTGAGCATTATATCGGTGAGATTGACGATGAGGAGCTTACCGACTATATAATACACGGATATATTGCAGGTACGGGCGATAAATACGCCTATTACCTTGACAAAGAGGATTTTGCACTCTGGATGGATGATACAAATGCCGAAATGCAGGGTATAGGCGTTAACGTTATCTGGACGAACAATCTTATTGAAATAATAAATGTGATGCCCGATTCTCCTGCACTCGAAGCAGGCGTTGAACCCGGTGATCTCATCGTTTTTGTTGGCGATGAAGATGTTGCCGAGCTTGGTTACACCGAGGCTGTACGCAAGCTGCAGGGTAAGGCAGGAACCAATGCTGTGTTTACAGTATACCGCGACGGAAAATATATAGACTTTGATATCACTCGCGGATATATTAACGAAACCACAGTAATGAGCCGTTTTCTTCAGTCCGATCCAACTATCGGCGTTATACGCATACTTGAGTTTGACCTCGGCACTCCCGAACAGTTCAAGGCGGCTATCAAGGATCTGACCGATGGCGGTGCGACACGCCTTATTTTCGATGTGCGTTATAATCCAGGCGGACAGCTTACGGCTATCTGTGAAATACTTGATTATCTGCTTCCCGAAGGACCTATTATCCGTGTGGCAGATAAGGCAGGCAATATGAGCGCGGAATATTCCGATGAAAAAGAGCTTAATATTCCGATGGCGGTTCTTGTAAATGAATCTACAGCGAGTGCGGGTGAGCTTTTTGCCTCGGCGCTTCAGGATTACGACAAGGCACCTCTTATAGGCACTGTCACCTACGGCAAGGGTACAATGCAGAATATCATCACTCTGTCTGATGGTTCGGCGTTCGGCATATCAACGCATATGTATTATCCGCCGTTCTCCGATTGCTACGAAGGTATAGGCGTACAGCCCGATTATCCGTGCGAGATGGACGAGAGTACCGCGAATATGAATATTTACAAAATTCCCGATGACAAAGATGCCCAGCTTATGAAGGCTGTTGAAGTATTAAACGGCGCCGCGGCTGAATAATATACACCGTGGACTATTATAACATTTTGAAAATTAACTGAACAGGAGAAAATAACAATGGCAAACAAACCTTTAGTTCTTACCCCCGAAGGTCTTAAAATGATGACAGAGGAGCTTGAGTACCTCAAAAACGTCAGACGTGTAGAAGTTAAGGAGCAGATCGCTATCGCGCGTTCCTTCGGTGACCTTTCCGAGAACAGTGAGTATGATGAAGCAAAAAATGAGCAGGCGAAGGTCGAGAGCCGTATTCAGGAGCTCGAGCAGCTTCTCAAGAACGTAGTTGTTGTAAGCGAGGAAGACCTTAACTCTGGTGTTGTTAACCTTGGAACTACGGTTCGTGTTTACGATGAGGAGTTTGACGAGGAGATTGAATATAACATCGTTGGTACTAACGAGGTTGATCCTCTTAAGAATAACATTTCTGACCAGTCGCCTATAGGCAGTGCACTTCTCGGCAAAAAGGCAGAGGATGTTGTTGAAGTTGAAGTACCTTCGGGCGTTATTAAATTAAAGATACTTGAGGTTCGCAAGAAGGCGTAAATCGCGACATTACAGACAAAGTCCAACGAAAGGATAGACAATAAAATGGCAGAGAATGAAAGAAATAATGCGGCGCAGGAGAGTGCGCCGATGACTGAAAAAGAGCTTGGACAGCTTCGTCAGGTTCGCCGCGATAAGCTTGCGGCGCTTCAGGCAGCGGGAAATGATCCCTTCACAATTACTAAGTATGATGTCACCCACCACACCACTGATGTTAAGGAGAATTACTCAGAGCTTGAAGGTAAAGAAGTTAGCGTTGCCGGACGTATGATGTCCAAGCGCGTTATGGGTAAGGCTTCGTTCTGCAATATTCTTGATCTTAAGGGTAATATTCAGTGCTATGTTGCACGTGACGATCTTGGAGAGACGCCTTATGCGGCATTCAAGAAGCTCGACATCGGCGATATTATCGGTGTAGTTGGTACTGTTTTCACTACCAAGACGGGCGAGATTTCTATTCACGCAACCAAGGTTACTCTTCTTAGTAAGAGTCTTCAGATACTTCCCGAAAAGTTCCATGGTCTTACCAATACCGATACCCGTTACCGTCAGCGCTATGTTGACCTTATAATGAACAACGAGTCACGTGATACATTCATCAAGCGTTCAAAGATAATCAGCTCTATTCGCCGTTATCTTGATACGCAGGGATTTATCGAGGTTGAAACACCTATGCTTGTTTCAAATGCGGGCGGTGCGGCTGCAAGACCTTTTGAAACTCACTTCAATGCACTTGACGAAGACTTCAAGCTTCGCATTTCGCTTGAACTTTACTTAAAGCGTCTTATAGTTGGCGGACTTGAGCGCGTTTACGAAATTGGACGCGTGTTCCGCAACGAGGGACTTGACACCCGTCACAATCCCGAGTTCACGCTTATGGAGCTTTATCAGGCGTACACCGATTACCACGGTATGATGGACCTCACCGAGAATATGTTCCGCCATGTCGCAATGGAAGTTCTCGGCACGACTACGATCGTATACAACGGTGTTACCATGGATCTCGGCAAGCCGTTTGAACGCATTACTATGGTTGACGCTGTTAAGAAGTATTCAGGTGTTGACTTTAAGGAAATCAAGACACTTGAAGAAGCTCGCAAGATTGCAGACGAAAAGGGCGTACACTACGAAGAGCGTCATACCAAAGGCGACATTCTCAATCTCTTCTTCGAGGAGTTTGTTGAGCATCATCTTATCCAGCCGACCTTCGTTATGGATCACCCTATTGAAATCTCGCCGCTTACCAAGAAGAAGCCCGACGATCCCGAATATGTTGAGCGCTTCGAGATGTTTATGAACGGCTGGGAGATGTGTAACGCATACTCTGAGCTTAACGACCCGATCGACCAGCGTGCGCGTTTCGCGGCGCAGGAAGAGCAGTTTGCAAAGGGTGACGAAGAAGCCAACCACACCGACGAGGACTTCCTTAACGCACTTGAGATCGGTATGCCCCCCACAGGTGGTATCGGTTACGGTATCGACAGACTTTGTATGCTCTTTACCGACTCTGCGGCAATCCGTGATGTGCTGCTGTTCCCCACGATGAAGAGTATTGACTAAGAAGCACGTGAAAACGTGAGAAAAAGCGAGAAATAAAGAGATATAACGAGTTGTGTGGGTGTGTTACTACACCACTACACCACAACTACACCAAAATGCACATAGATGTGCACAGATCACGGAGATGCATGATGTTGGAAAATTCAGCTACGCGGTTGCTACACCAAAATGCTGAATAAAATAGAAGAACCATGTACAGAAAAAGTGCATGGTTCTTCTGTATGAAGCCGCAGATATTCAAAACGAATGTCTGTGGCGTTTTTATTTTGGGATACTATGCATCAAACTTAAATCACCTGAAATCGTCGAAGAAATCGAAATATATAGCGTTTCAAAATATGCAAATAGCGTCTCAAAATTGAATATCGAAAATATAGTGGCGAAAATTAAATTTTTCCTTAATGTACGGGGGTTTTTTGCCCAAATTGCAGCAGATTACGATATATGTTATTATAGTTATCAGATTGCAAAGGAAGTATTAAAGATAAAGTTATAGCAATAGGGGAAGGGACAAACTTGCTTTATCATGCATAGAGAATAGTGAACTGTTCCGGTTTGAAATGTGTGTGAAGTCGGCTGGAAGACGAGAAACACTTGTAAAGCGTGAATGAAAAACTGTCGTACAAAACTTACCCATATTTGTCTCACAACTTACCCTGGGATTTTCTTGTGAAATAGTTGTGATCATGATATAATAAAAGCAATGATGCCTACGCTACGCTTCGGCAGAATCAATGAAGCTTTTATTTGATCATAAATTTTCAAAATTCAAAAGCAAGGAAAATTTATGATATAATGATTGTGCCGAAATAACGCACAAAGGAGTATAGAGATGAAAGCAAGCAAGAAACCCAAAGTAAGAGAAATCACACGCGAAGAGTGGTTGGATATGGTGACATATCCGGAAAAACGGACTCCCACAGAAACGAATTCCCAAAGTACGCCGAGTAAGATGCTGGTTGTGATGAAAAAGAATATCAACGGGATTTGTAACGATATACGAAAGGTGTTGCTTTTGCTGGAAGACATCAATACACCGTTGCCAATACGGTTGCCGGGGAACTTCAAATTCCTGTTAAAAGACACTGCACTAACAAGTGAACAGATTACGCGCAGATAACGGCATCTCTTATATCTGGCAACCGATATTCGGAGACCGGAATATCTAATAGAGGCAGAAAAACAACTTGATATGACCGTGAATGAGCATGACGGTATTGTAGAACTGACCTTTCCCGGACTTGTTCCAAAGGCGAAATCGTGGAAAAGCTCGGAGTATCTGACTGACCCCGCATATTTCATGATTGAACGATATTTAGGAACGAACCAAATACATCGCTTTGATGAATGTACGGTCTGTTTTATTCATGAATATGACAAGTCACTTGGTATCGGGAGAGTGCTCGACTATGACAATACCGAACAAAAGCAGTTGCTTGATGTCGTAGCAACCTTTTTTCTCAAAGACGATGGCGGACTACACTGTGATGCATATCACACAACGGTTCTTGGCGAAAAAGATATTACACGAATTATGATTATGAGTAAAGAACAGTTTCCCAAGTGGCTTTCTAGGCGTTATGACAGTTAAAATACCGGGATGCCGAAACGCCGCATAATCATACAATCGCTTTGGCAGTACGGTACAAATCTATCAAAAGAGTTTATTTACAATGATAACGGCGTTTTGCCATCTATGCTTTTTTACCGGAGTGATTAGCGGTAACGGTAAAAATGATTCGCGAAAGGAGAACAATCAGTGAAAAAACAAATACCTATACCCCAAGACGATTCCATGCGATATATGATTCTTTCTTTGATTGCTATATGTGGTGAATTTCCTGTCGATCAACTGTCCAGACTGACGGGCGGTGAGAGATACAAGGAAAACGTAATTAAGGACTTAAAAACATACAAGTGGATTCACACTTACTACGCCGATCAGTACCGTGCTTTCCGCCTTTCAAGAATCGGAAAGACGATGCTGCTTGAGAAAAATCCGGATCGATTTGCATTCTGGTTGACCGGAGCAAATGACACCAATCATCTGAAAAGCGAGATCACGCGGCGGCTTCGATTGCGTCGTATTACGGAAGCAACTGTAACCATGATGAATGCAGGCGTTCAAATTTATCGTGACAGTAAACCGGATGTATTCGTGAAAAATCCCCCTTCAACCGATTTACGGATTGATGTGCCTACATTTTTTAATTCCCGGGAAATCAAAGCAATGGGGACAGTGACCGTTAAAATTCATGGCGCGCGTTCCGTAGGAGTATTGCTGTCGGAAGAAGATATATTTGTCGTTTACAATTTGGGTGACTCTTTGATAAAGTGGGAGCATAAATCCGAAATGCGTACAAAGGCATTACTAACGCATACGCTTTGTTTTGATCGTTTACGGGAACAATACGCACCCGATTGCGTAAAGGCGTTACTATTTGGGAATACAATGGAAATGGCTTATAAGGTTTTGACAACGCCTTCCAATACGCCGTATGCAATCCACGAGGATAGTTACGAACATTTCTATTTTCTCATTAACGACAGTAAAGGTGAACGTCTGCTTCAACTCCTCTGCAATCGCTCCTTGTGTAAACAACTAAACGACATCCTTATGACGGATCTGGAAGAACAAGATTCAACCTCCTCAATCGAAAATGATGCAATCACGGAAGACGGTATCCCCGTGCTGTTTGCACATACCTTTGATCTGCCGCGTATCAAGCGGTTCAAGAGGGGACTTGATATCCGTGGTGTTCAGGGAATGATTATCTGCTTTGATTATCAAAAAGAAGTGTTGGAGAGGTTTTTTGAAAGCTGTGTACGGTTTCAGGTTATCAGTTATGTTAAATGGGAGCATGAATTATTTAGCAAAATGGAGTGACGTAGTATTTTATAATTGTGTGACGAATATAGATAAGAACATAGTAAAAATTCAAATTCATATTAGTCTTCTTCAGAAGTTTAGTTGCAACGGTAATATCTATAATAACAAAAAGACTTTACAAATTAGAACCGTAAGTGTTCGTTTGTAAAGTCTTTTTCCTTATAGAGATATATCAACTGTTTTCGATGCTCATTTTCTTGTAGGGGGATCTTCGCACAAAAAGTGTATAATATAGGTGTGAGATGTACCCCCAAAAATATGAGAGGAGGAAATCGATTGAAAAAGAAGAATACCATTCGCTGTCCTTATTGCGGTGCCGAAGCGAAACTTCGCCCGGCAACTGTGGTGTACGGCGAAGCGACGATTAACAAAAACAGTTATATGTATGTGTGTGACCGATATCCGGTGTGCGATGCTTACGTTGCTGCTCATAGCGAAAGTAAGCTCCCGATGGGAACACTGGCAAACTCGGAACTAAGAAATAAGAGAATCCGCGCTCATCACGCTTTCGACCAGTTATGGAAGAGTGGCCGCATGACAAAGAAGGAAGCATATCATTGGCTGCAGATTCGGTTCGGACTGCCGAAAGAACAAGCCCATATCGGGATGTTCGGTAAGTATATGTGTGATCGACTGATAAGTGAGTGCATACAGACAGCAGAAAAAATGAAAATAGCAATGTAAATAAAACTTTCAAAGATTATAAACCAAAGGAGATAAAGCAGATGAAAAAATTATATACAGCAGTAGGTGGATTACAGTTCAGAGGAAATATTGCAGGTAAGCGTTGTCCCGTTCTTGTTGTTAATGGCAGTGAAACAACACCCAATATGTCGGAGATGATTTTATGGAGCACACTTTACTGGCAAATTCTAACTGAGGATGAGCTGGAAGCGCAGTTCGAGGCAAAGAAAAAGGAAGTCAATTATGCAGATTCAATGAGTGCTTCCACGGTAATGTTCTGGATGATACGCCGTGGGCTTATAGAGGAAGGTATCGGAGATACATACGAAGATGCACTTTATGATCTCTTGTCCAGATTGTATATCACGCCAATCGAAGTGAATCCGCTTCTTGATGTGGTATCATTCGTTCGTATGGTGTTCAGGGACAAACTTCCCGTAGAATATGCAAAGCAGGTTTTTCGCCGTGATAAAAGGACGGATAGGGAGAGGCAAATTATGAAGCTTCTACATAAGGTCAAGCTGACAACAGCTGAAACGGTTCGTTGTTTTGATCGCAATGTGTTTGATCTTCAGACAGAGGATGAGGTGGTAGAGAAACTGTATCAGGATGATTATACTACGAGTGAAAAGATTGCAGATGAAATGAGGATTGCTCCGTGCTGCAGAGCGGTTCTGACTGATATTTCAAATTTGTATTTGAGAAAACAGGTCGTGTTTGATAGAATGTGAGTAAAGGTGGTAAATTGAAAATTTCATATTTAATACTTGAATGAGAGGGAAGAGTATGCTATACTTATATCGGCACAATGAATAATTGTTAAATATTATTATATATATAACGCAGAAAGGCAGATAATATGGGATTTGGATTTGATTTTGGATTCGGGATGTTCGGCGTGATGTTTACGCTGATGTTCATCCTGGTGTTTGGCATATTTATTGTGACGATTGTGAGAAACATCTCGCAGTGGAATAAAAACAACAACTCGCCGAGACTGACTGTTCCGGCTACCGTGGTTTCCAAGCGTACCAACGTATCGCATCACCATCACGATCACCACACGCACCATTCAACCAGCTACTATGTCACCTTTCAGGTCGACAGCGGTGACCGGATGGAGTTACATATGACCGGTCAGGAATACGGTATGCTCGTGGAGGGGGATAAAGGTAACCTGACTTTTCAAGGGACACGGTATCTTGGATTTGAGAGAATATAGGTACAGCGCAGTTCCGATTTTGGAACTGCGCTTATTTAATTTTCAAATGCGTAACATCGAGTAGTATAGCTCATTTATATGCAAATTTCGTGACTCCTATTGACAAATGAAAAATAATATGGTATAATAAGTGTGATACTTCAAGTATCACACTTATGCTTTGCGAAAGGAGAATGCAGTGTTTATTATCAATTATTCAGCTAAGGAACCTATCTACGAACAAATCAAATCCCAAATGCTTTCTCTGATCTCAAGCGGAGCTATTAAGTCGGGAGATAAGCTTCCATCCATCAGAATGCTGGCATCGCAGTTGAATATAAACGTGAACACTATTAAAAAGGTTTTTGCACAGCTTGAAGAAGATGGCGTAATCGTAACGGTTATCGGAAGCGGCAGTTATGTAGCTGAAACCGCGTACCGAAATCCTAATGTTATGGAAAAAGCTGAGACGAAGCTGCGAGACAGTATAAGAACGGCAACTTCCGCAGGGCTTACAAAGGCGGAAATTCTAAAAATAGTATCCGAAGAAGTGAAGGAGGAAAAATAGATGATTGAATTGCGTAACGTTTCAAAAAAATTCGGGAAATTTACGGCTCTCGAAGATGTAACAGCCTCTATTGGTGACGAATCAATATATGGATTGATTGGTTACAACGGAGCGGGTAAAACGACTTTGCTTAATATGATAAGCGGGTTATATCTGCCAAGCAATGGAGAAATTCTTATAGAAACAGACGGACAAATGTGCAATCCTTTTGATAAAGTCAGCATCAAGCGAAGTCTGTTTTATATCAGCGATGATCCATATTTTTTACCGTATGCAACGCTTAATGATACACGAGATTTTTACAAGGGTTTTTACAGCAATTTCAGTGAAGCAACATTTGAGAAATTAGTAAAGCTTTTTAAATTAGATCCCGAAAAAAGGATCGGCGATTTCTCAAAAGGTATGAGGCGGCAGGCGGCTATTATTTCAGGACTATCATCCAGAGTAAGATATCTGCTGCTTGATGAAAGCTTTGATGGACTTGATCCTAATATGCGTGTTCTTGTGAGCAATTTGCTGACAGAATACTTGCTTGAGGTAGGCGGCACTATCATCGTGGCATCTCACAATCTGTATGAGCTTGAAAATATTTGTGATACTATCGGAATGATAAATGGTAAGCGCATGATTTTCAGCAAGGAAATTGATGAAATACGCGGCAATACAAAGAAATACCGTGTTGCTCTCAACCAAAAAGCTGAGAATGACGTATTTGTGTCACTTAATGTAAAAAATCTAAAAGAAGAAGGAAATATTTACACCTTTGTCTGCAGCGAGAAGGAAGATGTCATTAGACAAAAACTTTCAGAGCATCATGATCTTCTTCTTTTTGAGTCATATCCCCTGGCGCTGAATGAAATATTCAAAGCTGAAATGGGAGAAGGAGAGGAGAATCTTGATGGATTATTTGATTAAGAATGAGTTAAAACACGCGATCAAGGTAACTATACGGCAGTTTATTTACATTCCGATTATGCTCGCCGCAGTTATGGTGCTGGCACTGCCCGGGGTAAATCTTATCTTTAACAGATCACCTTTGCGTGCAATGATTGATTGGGCACAAGCAAGTGGTAGGCATACCATTATCGGCTTTTCATTGTACGATAGCAACATTGTAAAATTTATTCCGTTTCTCTTAATGGTAATCGCCATAATTACCGCCTTTTTACTATTTAGATTCCTTTTTTCAAAAAAGGCACAAGCTACCTACTTTCTGACGGGAATCTCTCGAGGTCAGCTGTTTATTATCCGATATCTATTTGGTGCAGTTTCGCTGGCGGTATCAGTTTTTCTTGCCATTTCTATTTCTGCCATTATAAATATTGCATTATTTGGAGTTGCCGATTATCTTATATCTACTGTGCTGTATCTGTTTTTGACAATGTTTTCTATGGCATTCTGCTGCTACTCTGTGTGTGTTGCTATCATGATTCTTTGTGGCAGAGGAATAGATTATTTTCTGTACGCGGCAGGAGCATGGAGCGCACAATATCTTATCCTGTTGTTTTTGCAGAATATATCTTTCGCCTTCCTTCCGGGCGCACCGTATTATTTCGGTCAAGGAAATATACAAAAACAGTCTTACCCTTCTATCTTTGAAAAATATGCCCATTTGTCATTCGCGAGTGTTTTCCGCAAATCATTTGAAACATGCGGAACAGCTTATGGTCACAGGGATGGTCCGGATTTTACCATGGCTGTTGAAGCATTTGTGAAACAGCCTTATGAGATATTTATAATGCTTACGGTCGCTATTTTATTTGGCATTCTCGGCTGGTTTCTTTTGAAAAAAAGAAGAGCAGAAATTGCCGAACTGCCAAATGCTAACAACCTACTTTCAACCGCGGTATCATTGTTGGCGGCGATTTCTCTGCCTTCCTGCATTTTTCTTGTTAACAGAAGCATTGGAAGTATGATACTCTTTGCTGTTATGATCATCTTGATCTACTGCGTATTGGCATCGCTATTTAGGGGGACTGCTCGAAAGATATACAAGTTGTTACCTGTTTCATTTATTGCAGTCTTTGCAAGTTTTATATTCTGTATTGTTTGTTTCTTCGGAGGTTTGGGATATTCCTCATATATTCCACCAATCGATAATATTGACTGCGTACAGATAAGTTATCCCGGTCATCCGCAGTATGCTCCTGCGAATTACGGATATACAGTACAACAAAACTCCGCTTATTATTATCACTACACCTCTCTTGATAATCTGACGAAGCTGACCGACAAGGAAGATATTGAAACAGCAGTACAGATTCATCGTGCTCTAATTGAGGATGGTTCCCGAGATATAACTGAGGAAAAGGCTGATAATTACGGTGAAACCTCGGTTTATTCCGATATTTACATTACCTACACTTTGAAAAATGGGCATCAGATCACCAGATTTTATCGTGCCTTAAAACTATCTACGCTTGAAGCGGTCTTGGAATTGGAGCTTACCAATGAATACAGGTCCTTGCTTGAATCAAAGCTAAGATATTTTTGTGAGGATAAAACAGGCTGGTCAGATGAGACTCGCCTGGCACAAATCTTTTCTCAATCTGCGATATATGCATCAGACAATCTTTTCTCAAATCTTACACACGTTTCTCTATCAGATGATGAAAAGAACAAATTATTTGAAGCTATAATTCATGATAAGAGTGACGATACAATTAAAGAGAGATATCGTTCACCGGAAGAATGTATAGGTGTTCTCATTATAAGTAATGGCACAGTTGATATGGAAAATCAAGACGGATATACTTTACACAATTCGCTTGATTATTTTGGAAGGCCCCCCGAAGCTAATCACATTTATGTGTATGAAAACGACCTTGAAACAATCGCATTTCTGCAAGAAAAAGATTGTTTGGACTTCTTTGATAAAGCATACACAATTACTAAAATGGAGCTTTATCAATTCCCACTCTATCCCAGCCAAGAGTGGAGACAGGGACACGCCTACAATCGTTGCTTTTATTCGAGAATCGACACAAATATGGCATCAGACGGCAATCCTTTTGTACGAGAGGTTTCAGAAGATGAATATGATAAAATTCTTCGTGATGTACGACTGACATATCTTGCAGACGGCGGAGATCTGGTGCTTATCACAACGATAAATGCAGACGGCGAAGAACGCATTGTAACAAAATATCTGCCAAAGCATCATGGTGGATAACTTTAATAGGAACCGGGTATCCACGGTTTAAGTGAATATAAAACAGGCAGAATATACTTTGCTCATATAAGTATATTCTGCCTATCTTAATTGCACAAATATTTGCGTATGAATCAATCAAGGAACTCCGCATCAATTGTATCCGTAACATATCGCCATAGCGTATCCAGCGTGAAAGCGCCGTATAGCTGTGCGCCGTGGGCAGATGCGAGACCTTCCGTATATTCATCGAGTGGATATACAACTATGTCTGTTCGTGTTGGCAACTCTTGTTCATCGAGGATATCCGGATTGGCGAGGTAATGGCAGACTATCGGCTCAGCAGACGCGCTCGCTTCATCTATGCAGACATTACCGGAAGCATCACGGACGATGTCAAACTGCGCAACAATACCGACCATGTTATAAGATTTTTGCATCGTCGATATCAAATTTCCAAGAGAATAGTAAACCAACGTACGGTTCCCATTCTCATCCTCAAGCCATTCAATAGGCTGGACAGTATGGGAGTGGTGACCAATTATGACATCGGCACCAAGCGTATTGAGAAGCCTCGCAAGTCGTTTTTGCTCATCAGTCGGAGTGAATGTATTCTCTGTTCCCCAATGCATAGAAACGAAAACGAGATCGCCCTTATCTTTGGCAAGTTCCATCTGACGGATAATATCATCATCATTTATCAGCGGCACGACCATATCGGGACTCCCCGGATTAAGCGTGTTGGAATTTGTACCGTAGGTGTATGACAACAGTGCAATCTTGATGCCATCGACCTCATGAACGCGGATATTATCGTAATCCTCTGTGTTTTCGTAACCGCCAATAACGGTAAACGGCTGCGACTTCCAGAATTCAACGGTTCGCTTGTAACCCGTGCCACGATATTTTGTATCCATATCCAGCATATGGTTGTTAGCGATATTTACAATATCAAAGCCGAGATTCTGCAATGTATGACCAATTTCCTCGGGCGAGTTGAAGTTAGGATGACCGCTAATGCCGAAATCAGCTCCTGCTATTGGTGATTCCTGGTTGACAAACGCAATATCAGCATTTTGGAAAATGTCAGTAACAGGAGCGTACATCTCATCAAAATAGTAGTTACCGTAATTTTGTCCCACAGCGACGGCTGCAACAGCGTTAGCACGCGCTTCAACAAGGATCGAGGCATGCATGATATTATCACCTGCCGCAACAAAAGTCAATCGTCGTTCGGTACTTGCCGTCTCAATCTCATTGTCCGCTCCGATGTTTCCGTCGGTTGTGATATCTTCGGAGCTATTCGTTGATTGGTTCTCATCGGTGGTTACATCTTTTCCGAGACCATTGATTGCATGTCCAACAGTAAACACCACGGCTATTAGTACAATGAGAGCAATCACAATTAATGTAAGTATGATTTTCCGGTTTCGCTGCTTCAGACGTCGTGAATTCCTTGCGGATGCAGGACGAGGTGACTGTCTAACCGGTTGCTGTGGATAATTTGCAGAATAACCCTGACGAGCGTTATTAATATGTTTTGTTTGCTGGTCTGTATTTCTTTGTGGTGGATTTGGTTTGTTCATAGTCTTATTATTCTCTCGACTCTTAGGAAGTGAGCCGTGCCTTCTTATAGATGGGAGAGGGGTAAAGCAAAGTCGGTAAATAAAATGTACCGTTTCTCCATTTTAACTCCCCATATCAATATTCCTGAAGGACTACAGAACCATCTTCTCCGCTTTCATAGATCATATATTGATGTTCAACTCCATTGGCATCCGTTAACAAGAGTCCATAAGTTGTCATATCTCCGTAGAAAGTCACGCCTATAAGCAGAGGCTTTTGGGAAGTCAATTCGGGAAATGTGTAATGTACATCGCCAACCTCCATGCCTGTTTCTCCAAGCGTCATAGAAGTAATGCGGATATTGGCATATTTGTCGCGTGTGCTTATCTGAAAATATCTTGTGTACTCACCTTGCTCGTGGATGTATTCATGGGTTCCGTGCTCCATCACATTATCCCGATTTACTTCGGTTATAGTAATAGGGCGTAATGACTCAGGCAAATAATCAGCAATCCTTCTCGGTTCCCATTCGACTCCGGTGGGCGATTCATTGGAATAGAGTTCGATTTTATCGCCGTTCAGTACAACCTTGAAGAAAAAATTGCTTTCTTTTGGGGCTAAGTAATCTTTGCACATCATTTCATAGCGCTCTGGATCATCTTTCGCGGCTTTGATATAGTCCACGGTATCGGGATCTCTGTTCCAATACTGGTGTGTCTTTGTGTAACGGAATGTTGCCTCGTTACCATTTTCAGTCCAGTCAAAAATCGCAAGATTCAATATTTGATAATACGGATCATACACATCATGGAATTCCTGTGACAGAAAATCTACGGTTTTCTTGAAAAGCTCACTCTGACTTGAAGCATCCGCTCCGGTGTCACTGAATTCAACACCTATCCACTCAATACTTTCGGCTACATACCGAAGTTCTTCTTCGGATAGAATGGTTCTGTCTTTTGTTCCGTCTGTAAGCTGCAGTGCGATATACATTTTGTATTCCGGATGGTAGGA
>JAZNLM010000049.1:0-2252 GCA_045579105.1 Candidatus Flemingiibacterium sp. | reverse complement strand
AAGGAATCGTTTGAATGTGTAATGTGTGGGCTCTGCTCTTCACGTTGCCCTGCGGGGATTTCTCACGCTCAGGGAGCTATGCTTGCGCGTCGTATAAGCGGAAAATATCTTGCCCCTGCTTGCGAGCATCTTGAAAAGCGTGTGAGCGAAATAAAAGACGGTAACTTTAGCGAGCTTATCGAGGCTCTTATGGATAAACCCCTCGAGGAAATTAGAGAGCTTTATAATACCCGTGAGATCGAGAAATAAGGAGGCATGCGCGATGTACTGCGAAGATTTAAAAAAGTCTCTTGCGCTTATTGAGAGTGCAAGAGAGAAAAATATTGCTACCGAGCCGCCTCGTATGAGTCCGAAGGAAAAAGAAGAGCTGCTCTCCGCATTTCACCCCGATTATAAAAATGACGAGCTTGAAACTCTTAAAATAGGAGCAAATAAGGGCGAAAAAGTACCCAAGGAGCTTGCAGATATTTTACAGGCGCACAGCAGAATTACTCCCGAAAGCGTTGATCTCACAAAAGCCGACTTCGAAACCGACGTACTTATTATCGGCGGTGGCGGTGCGGGAGCTGCCGCAGCAATCGAGGCGCACGAGGCGGGAGCAAGTGTAACCATAGTTACTAAGCTTCGGCTTGGCGACTCTAACACAGTTATGGCAGAGGGCGGAATTCAAGCCGCCGATAAGCCAAACGATTCTCCTGCGATCCATTTCATAGACACATTTGGCGGCGGTCATTTTGCCGCAAAGCGAGAACTGCTTGCAAAGCTTGTCTGTGATGCTCCCGAGGCGATAGTATGGCTATCCTCGCTCGGTGTAGAGTTTGATAAGGACTCTGACGGCACTATGATAACGACTCACGGCGGCGGTACTTCGCGAAAACGTATGCACGCCTCAAGGGACTATACAGGCGCGGAAATTATGCGAACGCTGCGCGACGAGGTCCTTAACAGAGATATTAAGGTTGTCGATTTTACTGCGGCTATCGAGCTTATTCTGGACGAGTACGGCACAGTGTCGGGTGCGATACTTCTGAATATGGAAACTAGAGATCTACTTGTAGCCAAGGCAAAAACGGTTATAATAGCGACAGGCGGAGCGGGACGTATGCACTATCAGGGATTTGCTACCTCTAACCACTACGGAGCGACCGCAGACGGACTTGTTATCGCCTACCGCGCGGGTGCAAGGCTTATCTATGCCGATGCTCTTCAGTATCACCCCACGGGAGTAGCCTATCCTTCGCAGATACTCGGCTCACTCGTAACCGAAAAGGCGCGCTCACTAGGCGCAAAGCTTGTTAATAAAAACGGCGAGGTATTTGTCCACCCGCTTGAAACGCGCGACGTTACTACGGCATCTATCATTCGTGAATGTTCGCAGCGCGAAAACGGTGTTGATACGGAAAACGGCAAGGGTGTCTGGCTTGACACCCCAATGATCGAAAAAATAAACGGTGAAGGCACGATAGAAAAAAGACTTCCCGCGATGCTGCGTATGTTTGCAAAATACGACATAGACGTAAGAAAAGAGCCTGTACTCGTTTATCCGACACTCCACTATCAGAACGGCGGAATTGACATAAACATCGACGGCGAAGCAGTAAACGTGAAAAATCTCTTTGTTGCGGGCGAAGCTGTCGGCGGAATTCACGGCAAGAACAGACTTATGGGCAACAGCCTTCTCGATATTATCGTTTTCGGCAGAAATGCGGGTAAAAACGCGGCAAACGCTGCAAAAAAGCGAACTGTCGGTAGACTTACTCTCGACCATATAGCAAAATTTGAAGAAATGCTCGCTGACGCGGGAATTAACACCAATACCCTTTCCCCGAAGCTGCTGCCGAATTATACGAACAAAAAGGATATATGACGGATAATAAATGAACCGCCGCACGAAAGTGCGGCGGTTTGTGTGTTTATTTTGTTATTGTTCCGTCGGAGCAGTGGATGGTGTATGTACCTGTATAAAAGTTCCAGCGGTAACCTTTTCTTACAGCATTCCACTGTTCTATTGTACCGTTGAAGGTTATGATCGTGAGGCTGCTACAATAGGAGAACGCATACTCTTCAATGCCCGTTACGCTATCAGGGAGAACTATACTCGTGAGTTGCGAATTGCAAATAACCATAGTACTCGTTACAGTTGTTGAAGCTTGTGCGATGATTAGTTCTTGAATGCTACTGCAAGCGTTGAACACACCATAACCAATGTTCGTTAGGCTGTCGGGGATTACTATGCTCGAGAGACTGCTGCA
>JAZNLM010000048.1:0-8644 GCA_045579105.1 Candidatus Flemingiibacterium sp. | reverse complement strand
ACAGTTCCGCTGGTTTTTTCATTGTCACCGATTACGAGCATATACGGTATTTTTTCAAGCTGAGCAGATCTGATTTTGTATCCGATCTTCTCGTTGCGCTCGTCGAGGAAGGTTCTGATGCCTGCAGCCTCAAGCTTTGCGTTGAGCGCTTCTGCGTACTCGTGCTGTTCGAAGCCGATAGGAAGCACTGCAACCTGTGTGGGCGAGAGCCAAGTCGGGAACGCGCCTGCGTACTTTTCGATAAGAAGCGCGAGTGTACGCTCGTAGCAACCAACGGAAGTGCGGTGGATAATATACGGACGGCGCTTCTGACCGTCAACGTCGATATACTCCATACCGAATCTCTCTGCGAGAAGCTGGTCGATCTGAATTGTGATGAGCGTATCTTCCTTGCCGTGTACATTCTTTATCTGAATGTCGAGCTTCGGACCGTAGAATGCCGCTTCGCCGATGCCGATAGCGTATTCGATGCCGAGATTGTCGAGAATCTTCTTCATCGCGCCCTGAGCCTCTGCCCACTGCTCGTCAGTACCCTCATACTTATCGCGGTTGTTAGGATCCCACTGCGAGAAGCGATAGGATACGTCTTCACTTAAACCGAGTGTATCGAGCGTGTACTTCGCAAGCTCAACACAGCCCTTGAATTCTTCTTCGAGCTTCTCGGGACGGAGAATAAGGTGTCCCTCAGAAATTGTGAATTGACGTACTCTGATAAGACCGTGCATCTCGCCGCTGTCCTCATTACGGAAAAGTGTGGACGTTTCGCCAAGACGCATGGGAAGATCGCGGTAGGAGCGCTGACGGTTTAAAAATACCTGATACTGGAAGGGACAGGTCATAGGACGTAACGCGAATACTTCCTTGTCCTTTTCCTCGTCACCGAGTACAAACATACCTTCCTTGTAGTGGCCCCAGTGTCCCGAAATCTTGTAAAGATCGGACTTTGCCATAAGAGGTGTTTTGGTTAAAAGGTAGCCGCGCTTCTGCTCCTCGTCTTCAATCCATCTCTGAAGAAGCTGGATAAGGCGTGCGCCCTTGGGAAGCATAATCGGAAGTCCCTGTCCGATAACGTCAACGGTGGTAAAAAGCTCAAGCTCACGGCCAAGCTTATTGTGGTCGCGCTTCTTTGCTTCCTCAACTGCCGCAAGGTGTTCCTTTAACATATCCTTTGAGGGGAATGCAACTCCGTAGATACGCTGAAGCTGCTTGTTTGCCTGATCGCCCTTCCAATAAGCACCTGTGCACTGGATAAGCTTGAGTGCTTTAACTGCGCCTGTCGAGAAGATGTGCGGACCTGCGCAAAGGTCGGTGAATTCACCCTGCTTATAGAAGGAGATTTCCGCGCCCTCTGGGAGCTCTTCAATAAGCTGAACCTTGTATGGCTCGTCTTTTTCTGTCATAAGCTTGATAGCCTCGTCGCGAGGAAGCGTGAAACGCTCAATAAGAAGATTTTCCTTAACGATCTTCTGCATTTCAGCTTCGATGTTTGCGAGTATCTCCGCGGTGAAGGTTATGTCGCTGTCGATGTCGTAGTAAAAGCCTGTTTCGATTGCGGGACCGATGGTCAGCTTTGCCGCGGGATAGAGGCGCTTTACTGCCTGCGCGAGAATGTGCGATGCTGTGTGCCAGAAAACGTGCTTGCCGTCTGCATCTGCGAAGGTGAGGATCTTGACGTCCGCATCTTCAGAAAGCTCGTGAGAGAGCGCTACTACATTGCCGTTAACGCTTGCCGCGAGGGACGAGCGATCGGTGAGATTTTGCGCCTTTGCCGCCTCATAGACGGTTACTGGAGCATCAAACTCGATAGCGCCGATGCCCTCAAATTTGATTTTGAACATTGTTAATACCATTCCTTTCGTGTTGCCCGAGGATATAAAAACACCCCGAGGCATAATAATAAAATCATACCCTCGGGGTGAGATAATTCCCACGGTTCCACCCGAATTTTTCACTCTGTACTGCGGCATATACCGCGTGTCCGTGTAACGGCGGCGCCGTCGCGCCATTTCCTGCGCGAAGCTACTATTAAACGGCGGTTGTATCACACGCATACGGTAGGACGCTCACAGCACCGCGCCCCTCTCTGAAACCGCATAACGAGGACATATCCGTTCAGCCTTTATAACATTATACACCCGAGTTCGAAACTTGTCAAGGGCTTTTTTAATAACAATTTCTTTTGGGGGACAGTTTAAATATATAAATTTCCGTTTTTTAACAACAAATATGCTCGAGGGGGTTGCTTTTTTTTACCTTTATGGTATATAATATAATTGTATCAGTGTACCAAAAATATTGACGTGGAGGATTACCTATGAGTACGTCTAATAAATACAAGAAAACAAGATCTAACGGACTTGGCACTATTGCGCCCGATCTCCGAAGAATAATAAATGCACAGCGTGAGTTTTATCAAACGGGTAGAACGCGCGATATTTCCTTCCGCCGTCAGCTTCTTATAAATCTTAAAATAATGCTCCGCGACAACGAGGGGCTTATTGTTGAGGCGCTTCGTGCAGACCTCGGGAAATCGAGCAGCGAGAGTTATCTTACCGAGATCGGACTCGTTGATCAGGAAATAAACTACACTCTCCGCCATTTGAAGGTATGGAACGCGCCCAAAGCAGTTTCCACGCCGTTCTACCTTTTCCCGTCGGTGAGCTACAAGAAGCGTAATCCGCGTGGACTCGTTATGGTGTTTTCGCCGTGGAACTATCCCTTCCGCCTTGCGATGATGCCGCTTATATCCTCTATCGCGGCAGGCAACTGCACCATACTCAAGCTCTCCGAGCATGCACCAAACACCAGCGCACTTCTTTGCGAGCTTATTGATAAATACTTCGATCGCGAGGTTGTTGCAACCTATATGGACAGCTTTGAGGCTATCAAGGCTATTGGCACGGAGCAGTTCGGTCTTATCTTCTATAACGGCGGCTCGGCTGTTGCGAGAATCGTAATGAAGGCTGCGGCGGCACAGTTAACTCCCGTAGTCCTTGAACTTGGCGGCAAGAGCCCGTGCATCGTTGACAAAACGGCTAACCTTAAGCTCGCCGCAAGAAGAATTGTTACCGGTAAGCTCATAAACTCCGGCCAGACCAGTATCGCTCCTGATTATCTTTTTGTTGAAAGTGCCGTTAAAGACGAGCTTATGGCATATATCAAGGAATATCACGACAAGTTTTGCATCGACGATACCGCCGATACAGAAGCTTATCCGAAGATAATAAACAGACTGCATTTCGACCGCCTTAAGAATTATCTCGAGGACGGCGACGTTATTATGGGCGGTGACACCAATGCCGATACCGGCCGCATATCGCTCACGCTTATGGAGAATATCGACAAGAACTCGAAGCTTTTAAGTGAAGAAATCTTTGGCCCGATACTTCCCGTTTTTGAGTTTGACGATATCGGCGAGGTTATCAGCACACTCCGCAAGCGTCCGAAGCCTATCGCGCTTTACCTCTTCACAAGAGATAAGCAGACGAGAAAACTTGTACTCGGAAATCTTGATTTTGGCTGCGGCTGTGTTAATGATACTCTCGTTCAGCTTGCAAATCCTAATCTCTCGTTCGGCGGAGTGGGTGCCGGCGGTATGAGCCGCTGTCGGGGAAAGGCCGGCTTCAATGCCTTTACTTCCGAGTCGTCGATACTCAGCGCTTCGTCGCACATTGACTTGAATCCGCTTCGGTACGGTCCGTTTGACGATGAACACTCGCTTATAAAAACAATTATGCGCTATTTCACCTGATATAATCACAGGAAACCCAAACAGGATACAGCATATTTAACTTACAATATAAAGGATAAACACAATGATAAATGTAGCAATATTTGGCTTTGGCGTGGTTGGCAGCGGAACGGCTGAGGTACTCACGCAGAACGCAAAACTTATTTCCGAGAGAGTTGGCGACGAAATCAACATAAAGTATATACTCGATCTGCGCGACTTCCCTGATAGTCCGTTCGCTGACAAAATAGTTCACGACGTTAACGTTATATTAAACGACCCTGAAGTTAAGATATGCGCTGAGCTTATGGGCGGCGCACATCCTGCGTTTGAATTCTCTTCTGAGGCGATGAAAGCAGGCAAGAGCGTGGTTACTTCGAACAAAGAGGTGGTTGCGACATTCGGTCCTGAACTTCTTGCTATTGCGAAGGAAAACGGTGTTCGTTACCTTTTTGAGGCGAGCGTTGGCGGCGGTATACCCGTTATTCACCCCATATCCAGCTGCCTTACGGCTAACGATATCAATGAGGTTAACGGTATTCTCAACGGTACCACCAACTATATTCTTACTCAGATGATAAACGAAAATAAGGACTTTGGTACTGCACTTACAGAAGCGCAGGAGAAGGGATATGCAGAACGCGACCCTTCCGCTGATGTTGACGGTATCGACACCTGCCGCAAGATAGCGATACTCTCTGCTATTGCGTTTGGCAAGCTCGTTCCACCCGAGAAGATACACACCGAGGGTATTCGCGGTGTAACACTCCGTGACGTCGCGAACGCCGCAAAGTTCGGTGCTTCGATAAAGCTTATTGGTAAGGCTATCCGCGTGGACGGAAAAATCTGCGCGTGTGTAGGACCTACACTTGTGCGCCATTCGAATCCCCTTTCGGGGATTAACGACGTTTTCAACGGTGTGCTTATCAATGGTAACGCAGTGGACGATGTAATGTTTTACGGCCGCGGCGCGGGTAAGCTTCCTACGGCGAGCGCAGTCGTTTCGGATATTATCGAGATAGCCACGTACATTTCGCATCCGATGCATAGCGTGAACGTTTGGAATCGTCTTGGCGACGATGAGATACTTTCAGCCGACAGACTTAAGTCGCGTTGGTATCTGCGCTTTGATAAGAAGCCGAATCACTGTCTGTGTATGCTTGGTGCAGAAGTTGTCGAGGACAGCGAAGACTGCTACGCTGTTATAACGGATGAAGTAAGCCTTGCTGAGATTGGTATAACACTTTCCGAGCCTTTCACGGCTATGCGTGTACTTTAATGTAAATAAAGCGAAGCTACACACAACGTATTAAGTTAAGATGCGTGGGCGTTGTGATGTACAAATTTTTGTATGCTGACTGACAGCTGTGCGCGTACCTGTGAAAACGGGTACGCGCGATTTTTTACTTGTCAGCGAAACTGCGGTATGATTTTAACTGTATTGACAACCCCTGTCTTGTGTGATAAAATAGTTGTAGTATGGGGTTGGGGGGATAGATATATGACCAAAATGATATTTGTCCGTCACGGACAGAGCAGCGGTAATCTCGAGAAAAGATTTTACGGCCACTTTAATGGCGCGCTTACAGAGATGGGAATAGCTCAGGCGAAAAAGACGGCGGAGTATCTTAAAGATACGCACATAGACGTTGCCTTTGCGAGCGATCTTATACGTGCTTTTGAAACGGGCAGAATTATTGCCGAGCCTCACGGAGTTGTGCCTACACCCGACCGCGAGCTTCGCGAGCTTTACGCGGGAGAGTGGGAAAATCTGCCGTTTGAGGAACTGCCAAAGCGCTTTCCCGAAAGTATTCGCGTGTGGGTAACGGATATCGGAAATTCTCGCCCTGACGGCGGCGAAAGTGTACGTGAGCTTTCCGAGCGTATTCGCCGAGCGGTCTGGAGAATTGCAGAAGCGAATGAGGGCAAGACGGTTCTTATTGCCACTCACGCAACTCCGATACGTATGCTTGCTTGCGAATGGTTCGGTAAAACAGTGGAAGAAGCGCAGGGCGTCGAGTGGGTAAAAAATGCATCTGTCTGTATTGTTAATTATGACACTGCGGCGCATACCACCAAAGTCGAGCTTTACGATGAAGCGTCATTCATGGGCGATATGATAACCACGCTCCCAAATTCTCTTTGAGTGAAGCTATGAACTTTTATCTTAACAAATTTGACACGGCAATGAAGGTCACGCGTATCTCGAATCTTCATTATGCTGGGCTTACGCCATAGTATCAGACAAGCGAGGACTACAATCATAAGATACCGCTAGTATTGGCTTTGCTTCTATACATTATTTCTGTCGCGTCTTCAAAAATTGTGGGACGCACTCCGAAAGAATATTCAAATTCAGTTCGCTCAAAGCTCGATATATAAGGCGTATCCGTGGATTTGCGTATGTTATCGGGCAATAAAAAAATATTTTCCCGAAATTTCACACAAACACTTGACATACCGAGGATTTTATAGTATAATATTACGGAGATAAAAAATTACTGACTCGTTTATCTCGGATGACAACGAGAGTCATCTGTTGCACTTGCGGAGGGAGGGAATTTTAGAATGGCAGAGGTCAGAGTAAAAGAGAATGAATCGCTCGACAGCGCTCTTCGCAGATTTAAGAGACAGTGCGCAAGATCCGGAGTTCTTTCCGAGCTTCGTAAGCGTGAGCATTACGAAAAGCCCAGCGTAAAGCGTAAGAAGAAGTCTGAAGCAGCTAGAAAGCGCAAGTCTAAGTAATTATAAAGATTAAAGCCAAGGCGTTTGCCTTGGCTTTAACTTTTTTATTCAGTGTATCCCAGACTCATAGAAATCTTTTCAGCGGTTTCTGTGACGAGCGGTTTTATATTAGCCATAACGTCTTCTCTTGTGTAATTGACTGTGGAAACCGAGCATCCCACAGCACCAACAAGGCTATTTGTGTAATCGAATATTGGCGCGGAAACACAAAGTATTCCCTTGCCAAACTCCTCATTGTCTGTTGCAAACCCCTGAACTTTAACTTTTTCGATTTCTGCAAGCAGTTCTTTTTTTGTGGTCAGTGTGTTCTCGGTGTTTTTCTTGAATTTTCGTGACACGTACTTTAAAACAAACTCATCATCGCTGTGGGCAAGGATTATCTTGCCCGGCGCGGAGCAGTATAAATCGTACGTGCCGCCAACAGTACCTGCCACGCGTACGTTGCCGATGCTGTCGAGGTGCTGGATATAGGTAATCTTGTCGTCGCTCTTGATTGCGAGATAAGTACACTCGCCCGTCTTCTTCCACAAATCGTAAACGAAAGGGGTTGCCACGTTTGAGAGCGACATAGTACCAAGCGCCTTGCTTGCTACCTTGAATAAGCGAAGGCTTAATTGGTATTTTTTATCGGGGTGATTTGAAGAGTGTACCCAACCGCACTGCTCGAGGGAATTCAGAATGCGGAATATCATATTTTTGTTAATACCGAGCTTTCGTGATAATTCTGAAACGCCGACGGGCTCTTTTTCATCAGCTAGCTTTTCGATGAGTTTTACAGCATTATCAACTGCAGGTGCAAAATTTGACATAATTATGCCTATTCCTTTCTAAAGTTCATAGTCTGAAAAACGAGCCGTTTTTAGACTGGTATTCTCTACGTTATATATATAATATGGTATAATGATAGCATATTTTTGTACGAATGTCAAGGTAATATAAAAAAGACCTCGCCCGATTTGCTCGGACGAGGTTTTTTAATATTTTTCGATGTCTATGCGCGTTGCCATATCGCGAATTTCTTCATTTAAGAATATCGATGCAATACGCTCGAAGCCCTGCGGTTCGTCGCTGACAAAATATTTCACGGTTCCGACTTTGTTGGTGTTCATCTTACCGTTTGATACGACGATGTCGCGGAGCTCCTCGGCCGCGGCACCCCCTACGTTTACAAGTGTAACATCGGGAAGTACCTTCGAAATCGCGCTTGCTATTATCGGGTAGTGAGTACAGCCGAGAATGAGTGTGTCAGCGCCGCTTTCGATAATGTTTGCAAGGTGGGCTTTTGCGGCGAGTCTGGTTATTTCGTCATCTTCCCCAACAAATCCGTTTTCCACAAGGGGTACGAAGAGCGGACAGGGCGCGGATACGGCCTTAATCGAGCCGTCAATCTCGCGAAGCTTTTTTTCAAAAGCGCCGCTTCCGACTGTGGATGGGGTTCCTGAGATGCCTACTATTTTGTTTTTTGTAGCCGCAACTGCTGCACGCGCGCCACAGTCGATAACTCCTATTATTGGGATGTCCGGAGCACTTTCACGGAGCGTGTCAAGTGCATTTGAGCTTGCCGTGCCGCAGGCAACGAGTATCGCATCAACGTTGTGCGAGCGCAGAAAATTAAGGTCCTGCAAGCAGTATTTGATTATCGTTTCTTTAGAGCGGGTTCCGTACGGAACTCGTCCGGTGTCGCCAAAGTATACGATATCTTCATGTGGGAGCAGACGGCGTACTTCTTTAAGTGCGGACAGTCCGCCAAGACCGCTGTCAAAAATTCCTATCAAGCGTCACGCCCCCTTTTCGATGGCGAGCGTTATAAGGTCGTCGATTATCTCCCCGTAGCTTCTGCCGTCGTGCATGAAAAGTTTCGGGTACATGCTTATTTGCGTAAATCCGGGAAGAGTATTTATTTCGTTAAATATTATGTGTTCATCTTCTGTGACGAAAAAGTCAACCCGCGAAAGTCCAGTGACACCGAGCACAGTGCAAATGCGTTTGGCATATTCCTGCACCTTTTTTCCGGTTTCGGGCTTTATATCGGCCGGAATCAGGCAGGAGGAATTGCTGTCAGCACTGTATTTTGCATCGTAGTCGTAAAATTCCGCGCCGGGATTTATCTGACCGCAGGTGGAAGCAGTGTACTCGCCGTTGCCGATAACAGCCACTTCGATTTCCTTG
>JAZNLM010000047.1:0-26270 GCA_045579105.1 Candidatus Flemingiibacterium sp. | reverse complement strand
TATGCTCGTTCATCGTGTCGCAAAATAATAATATTCCACGAATAAAAAAGATAATTGAGGCTATGAGCCGCGAGTGGGGTGAGCCAATCAAGTGTGGCACAGAGGTTTATTATTCCTTCCCGACGGCGAGGGCGCTTGCCGATGCAGGCGAGGACGCTATATTCGCGCTCAAAACGGGATTTCGCGCAAAGTACATATACGATGCGGCATGCCGTGCGGCTGAAGGTAGGCTTGAATATGCCGCGATAAGTGCCGCAAAGCCGAGCGAGGCAGAGCGTTTGCTTTGTGAAATCAAGGGCGTTGGACCGAAGGTTGCGGCATGCGCGATGCTGTTCGGATTTGACAAGACCGAGGCGTTTCCTATTGACGTATGGATAAAGCGAGTACTCGCGAAATATTATCCCGACGGGCTTGACATATCTGCGCTTGGTAAATACGCAGGCATTGCACAGCAGTATTTGTTTTACTATGAGAGATATAACACTTAAAAGGAGATATAACGATTATGAAATGTCCGTATTGCCATAGTGAGAGAATTGAAGTGAGTGTGGCGCGGGGCAAAAGTACCGAAACAGGAAACGTTGGACTTAAATACAGAATGGGTGGCGGTCTTTTCGGCGGGATAACGGGTGTTGCCGAGGCTTACTCTGACCTTTGTCTTGACTGCGGTACAATAATAAGAACGTATATAAAAGAGGACACTGATAAAGCGTGGAGTAAAACTCCCGGCTTGCTTGGCAGTAAATAAGATGTCTTTAAGCAAAATATAACGAAGCTGTAAATTTCGAAAACCCTATTGCATTATTTGAAAATATCTGTTATAATATATTGATGTCGAAACCGAAAGGGTGACAGATAAACGACAAGCTATAAAATAAGGCCATACCAGCCGGGGATTTAGCGGTGCCTTGTACCTGAAGTCCGCTACAGCAGGGGTGGATTCCTATTGTAAGGGCTGGTTTTGTGTGGTCTGCACGTCGGGCCTTATATGTTGACGGATGGGTCTTGCGCAATCGGAGGCTGTGAACCATGTCAGGTGGGGAACCAAGCAGCATTAAGCAGTTACTCCGGTGTGCCGCGAGGTCACCTGTCCCGAGTATATTCCGCCGTTCACGCACATAAGAGCAGTTCGAGCTTTGGGTGTATGGTCTTATTTTATAGCTTGTCCTATTTAATTTTGGGAGGTGTGTGCGGTTGCATCAGGCATTATACAGAAAATGGCGCCCGAAGAGCTTTTCTGACGTTTGCGGTCAGGACCATATAACGGCTATTTTGCGATATGCTGTTGAAAATGCTAAAACCTCGCACGCATATCTCTTTATGGGCTCACGCGGTACGGGTAAAACTACCTGCGCAAAAATACTCGCAAAGGCTGTCAACTGCGAAAATCCCGAAAACGGCAATCCTTGCGGCAAATGCGCCGCTTGTCTGTCCGCGGAATCGGGAAGCTGTATTGATATAGTCGAAATGGACGCCGCATCAAACAACGGTGTTGACGATATAAGACAGATACGCGACGAGGTGGAATATCTTCCTGCGGAGCTAAAGAAAAAGGTATACATCATCGACGAGGTGCATATGCTCTCGCAGAGCGCGTTCAACGCGCTTCTCAAAACGCTTGAAGAACCGCCTGCGCACGTTATGTTTATACTCGCAACCACCGAAATTCACAAAATTCCGGCGACTATACTCTCGCGCTGTCAGAGATACGATTTCAGACGTATTTCGAGTGAAGTTATAGCCGGGCGGCTTGAATATATCGCAAAGCAAGAGGGCATCGAGCTTGAACACGAAGCGGCGTTTATGCTTGCGCATTTAGCGCAGGGCGGTATGCGCGATGCTATATCGCTTCTCGAGCTTTGCTCAGGTGAAAATAAGCCCGTCACCGTGGATGTGGTTGAAGAAATTGCGGGCGCCGGCGGACGCGACGTTATACTGAAGCTCCTTCGCGCCGTGTGCGACAAAGACCACGATACGATATTTGCCGAGATCGGCAAAATGTATATTTCGAGCAAGGATCTGTCCGTGCTTTGGACAGACCTCATCGCCTTTTACCGCGATATGCTCGTTGTTAAGACAACAAAAAATTCGAGAGAATATCTCGATCTCTCTGAAAGACAGTACGCAGAGCTTATGGAAATATCCGCGCGTTTTGCCGTGGAAACGCTTGTTTATCACGCGAAGCTTCTTGACGAAGCGCTTGGCGCTATGCGAAGCTCAAACTCGTCCAAGAGGCTTATTGCAGAGATGACGCTCGTTCGTATGTGTGATGAGAGATTTTCCACCACCAACGAGGCGCTTGCTTCAAGGCTTACTCTTCTTGAGGACAAGCTTAAATCCGGTGCGTACCGCGTGAGTGCGACCGCAACTGATGTTAAGGCTGAAGATAATCCGGCGGATTTGAGTGTGGGTGCAGAAGTTCCAAAGTACGAGCAAACGCCTGTAAAGCCCGTCGATTCTTCGGTTAAGAAGGAGTACAGACAACTCCCGTATTGGGCGGAGTTTGTTCAGAAATGCTGTGAGCGTGATTTAATGCTCGGAAGCCTGCTTCGCGAATCGTCAAAGGGATTCACAGTCAACACGGACGAGCTTGTGCATATCCGCACAAGTAATCAGATGGCGCTTACGATTATAACTAAAAGATTTTCCGAGATGCTCGAGGTACTCAACACGTTTGAAGACGGCAGACTTACCGTAAATGACGTAAAGCTCGAGTATGCTCCAGAAAAAAAGACAAGCACGGCTAACGCTATAGATGAGCTTGCAAGCTCTGACGATAATTAAACTATTGAAAGGACTACTACTATGAAAGCACGTTTACCCAAGGGTATGGGCGGTGGCCCGCAGAATATGAACGCTATGCTCCGTCAGGCACAGAAGATGCAGGAGGATATGGCGGCTATGCAGGAGGAGCTGGAAGGCCGTGAGTACGACGTTTCTGTCGGCGGCGGTGTAGTTTCCCTCAAGATGAACGGCAAGAAGGAAGTTCTCTCGCTTGACATCAAGCCGGAGATTGTTGACCCCGACGATATAGAAACTCTGTCTGACCTCATTATTGCGGCTGTGAACGAAGCAATAAAGAAAATTGAGGACACAAGTGCATCCGAAATGCAAAAGATCACCGGCGACATCGGTATGCCCGGCCTGTTTTAATCACTATGGCGGAGTATATCCTACCGCTTGAAAAGCTCATTGAGCAATTCCGAAAGCTTCCGGGAATAGGGAAAAAGACCGCAGTAAGGCTTGCTTTTTCCGTGCTTGATTTCACAGATGAGGAAGCCGAGGCTTTTGCCGAGGCTGTCCGCGGCGCAAAGGCGCAGGTGCGTACCTGTGCGGTTTGCCAGAACATATCCGACGGGGAGCTTTGCCCGGTGTGTGCAGACGAGTCGCGCGACCGCTCGATTATATGCGTGGTTGAGGATGCAAAGGCGGTAATGTCGCTTGAAAAGGTCAAGGAGTATGGCGGAGTTTACCACGTGCTTCACGGCGCTATCTCGCCTATGGCGGGTATCGGGCCAGATAAGCTTCGTATACGCGAGCTTATGGCGCGTCTTTCAAATGACGAAGTTAACGAAATAATAATCGCGACAAATCCGACGGTTGAGGGCGAGGCTACGGCTATGTACATAACCAAGCTTGCAAAACCACTCGGAATTAAGGTGTCACGCCTTGCTTACGGTATTCCTGTAGGCGGCGAGCTTGAGTATGCAGATGAGGTAACTTTGATGCGCGCACTCGAAGGACGTAGGACAATGTGAACAAATTTATATTATTTTTCTATAACTATTGACAAATGGCGCAAAATAATATATAATATACAAGTTAGCACTTTTGTGTCCATAAAACGGAGGTGGTAAAATGGCTATTAATATGCGTTCCGTGCTTTCGGGAGAGATAACAAAATTGCCGTTTGACTACAGCTTTTCACTCACGGAAAGCGATTTCGAATTTGACACCAAGGTAGACGGCGTAGTTTTTAGATCTCCCGCAAAGGTTAGCGGCACGATCGTTAATATGGGAGGCTACATCGGGCTTTCTGCCACGGTCAGCGTCGATTACGATGCCGAGTGTGCGAGATGCTTGAAGCCGCTTGAAAGAAGTTTTTCAGTGGATTTTGAGCGCACGGTGGTAAACCGCGGCGAGCTTGTTAACACAAGCGAAGACGAAGCGGACGATTACATTCAGATAGTTGACGGTATGCTCGAGCTTGATGCTGTGGCGGCCGAACAGCTTATGATGGAATTCCCGATGAAGGAGATTTGCTCCGAGGATTGCAAGGGACTTTGCGCCAAGTGTGGAAAGAACTTAAACGATGGCGAGTGCGGCTGTCCTAAAAAAGAAATTGATCCAAGACTTGCAATTTTGCAAAAACTACTTGAAAAATAAAAATAATTGATGTATAATAGAAAGTGTTATACAGTTAAGGAGGTGTCGTAAAATGGCAGTACCGAAGAAGAAAGTCTCCAGTGCGAGACGTGACAAGAGAAGATCTAACGTATGGAAGCTCGAAATGCCGGGCATGACTAAGTGCCCCAAGTGCGGTGAATACAACCTCTCGCACAGAGTTTGCAGAGCTTGCGGAACCTACAAGGGTGAGCAGGTCGTAAACGTTGACTAATTGATGAAAAATACCCGATGCATTGCATCGGTTATTTTTTATTTGTTTAACTGTCTTTCGACGGCATTTCTATTTTGCCGTTTTCCCTTTCAAACTGTCTGATTGCTTCTCGGATAAGATACTGGATTTCTCCGTTCATCGACCTTCCTTCATATTCAGACAAATACTTCAACTTATAGTGCAGCTCGGGATCTATTTCGATGCCAAGATGCTTGTTTAATTTGTTTCTCATAAAACCTCGTAAAAATTTGTAAATAATCTTGATTTAAGTATATTTTAAGATGATTTTATGTTATAATGTTGTTAGTATACTTGTTTTAAGTATACTAAATTTTTTAAGGAGGAATTTTTATGATGATAGCAATTATAGGTTCAAGAACGGTCACAGTTGGTAATATTGGCGAGTATCTTCCAAAGAATTGCACTGAAATTGTTTCGGGTGGAGCTAAAGGCGTGGATATGTGTGCGGCAGAATACGCCAGAAGGAACGGCATTATACTTACAGAATTTCTACCTGAATACAAAAAGTATGGCAGAGGAGCCCCCATTATACGAAATAAGACTATAGTTGATTATTCGGATATGGTGATCGCGTTTTGGGATGGAAAATCGCGCGGAACATTATCGGTTATAAAGTACTGTGAGAGGATCGGCAAAGCCTGCACGGTAATTGAGTGCTCTTGACAAATCAGCGCCTATGCGGTAAAATTAAGTATATTACACTGATGGGGGTGACGGCATGCCGGATAAGCTTAAAATAAAATACATCGAGCGCGATGAAGCATGGCTTGACGGCGGCGAGGTTGCCGTGCCGATAGAGATAACAGTACGCGACGATGTGGCTGAAATTGAATATTACCCGTCGGCAAAGGGTATTGTGCATGAATTTGTGCGCCTTTTCGGCGAGAGCGAGGACACGCTCTTTTCACGTGAGGCGAGGGCTTTCGCCACGAAAACGTTCGGAACGTTTCTGGCGGAACGTGGTTTTGAATTAAGTCCCGACTCGGAGAATTACTATATAAATTTTGCGCTTCCATCTTTTGAAGTCACGGTACAGCCGAATATATGCCGCCTTGACGGCACAGAGGAGTATGACGACCTCACAGATACAGATATTAACGGACTTGTTTCCGAAAGCTACATCATATATGCGGCGGTTGTTGATAATAAAATCGTCTCGCTTGCCAACACGGGCGAACCAATAGACGAGGACACCCCGGAAGCCGTGGAAATAGGCGTTGATACCGCAGAGGATTACCGCCGGCGCGGACTTGGAAAAGCGTGCGTTTTGGCGCTTGTTGGCGAGCTTTCGCGGCTCGGACATACTGCGATATACGAGTGCGCATCAGGCAACACCGTGTCCGTGCGACTTGCCGAAAGTCTTGGTGGTACGGTTGTTTATAAAAAATATTATATTGTCGGCTTTACCGACTGACTCTTAGGAGGATAGTTATGGCTTTTGACGCAGGAATGGTGTCAGCTATAGTATATGAACTGCGCTCTCGCATAGTTGGCGCGCGCGTTGAAAAAGTGACACAGCCCGAACGGGACGAGATAGTGCTTTTGTTGCATCTCGGGCGCGAAAATATGCGCCTTTCGCTCTCGTCTGGCACTAATAATCCGCATTTCAATATAACCGCGGCGGTCAAGGAAAACCCGATGACTCCGCCGATGTTCTGTATGCTTCTTCGCAAGCATCTTACGGGCGCGAGGGTGCTTTCC
Source organism: Candidatus Flemingiibacterium sp. (assembly GCA_045579105.1). Taxonomy (GTDB): domain Bacteria; phylum Bacillota; class Clostridia; order Oscillospirales; family CAG-272; genus Flemingiibacterium. The sequence continues at coordinate 19,930 of JAZNLM010000047.1, read as the reverse complement.
ATAACACAGCTCGGATTTGAGCGTGCGGTGGAATTTGCATTTAGCTGTTACGACGAAATGGGCTTTGAAACCACCAAATATCTTGTCACAGAGACGATGGGCAAATACAGCAACGTGATACTTTTAAACGCCGAAAAGAAGGTTATCAGCGCGCTTAAAATAATCGACCTTGCGACGAGCAACGTACGACAGATTCTCCCTGGATTTCCGTACGAGCTTCCGCCCGAACAGAAGAAACTGTCACCGCTAAACGCTACAAAAGAACAGTTTATGGAAGTGTTTGTCGCCGCAGGCAATGCCGCTGCAGACAAGTTCATTCTCGGCAGCTTTTACGGCTTTGCCGCTATTGTTGCAAGAGAGATTGTGTACCGCGCAACGGGTGCGGTTGACACGCCTATCTCAGAGTGTGATGCCGAGCGTTTATGGGACGTGCTTTCGGGCGTTGTAAATGTGATAAAAGACGGCGCTTATGAGCCGTGGCTCGTCTCGGATGCAAAGGGCAAGCCCGTGGAATATCTTTTCTTCGAGCCGATTGAGTATGGCGCAGATTTCGAAACGCGCAGACTTGACAGCTTTGGGGAACTTCTTGACGAATACTTCTCGCGTCGTGACAAGGCAGAGCGTATTCGCACGCGTACGGCAGACATTTTTCGCCTGCTTACCAACGCCGAAGCGCGCCTTGAAAAAAAGCTTGCGCTTCAGCGTCAGGACCTTTTGGCGTGCGCCGACAAAGAGAAAAACAAGCTATGGGGCGACCTTATTACGAGTAATATTTACCGCCTTTCGCGCGGAATGGAAACGGCGACTCTCGAAAACTATTACGATGACGAGTGCCCAACTGTGGAGATACCGCTTGACAAGCGCTTGACACCCCAGCAAAACGCGCAGAAATACTACAAAAAATACAACAAGGCAAAGACCGCCGAGGTTGAGCTTGCAAAGCAGATAAAGCTTGCCGAAGCAGAGCTTGAATATATATACACCGTCTTTGACTCACTCACACGAGCGCAGACCGAAAGCGATATTCTTGAGATACGCGCGGAGCTTCACGGCTCGGGATATGCTTCGAGAATGAAGAATTATTCTCCGAAAAAAATGTCCGCGCCGAAGCTTATGGAGTTTAAGTCGAGCGGCGGCTATCGAATACTTTGCGGCAAAAACAATCACCAGAACGATTATCTCACCACCCGCCTTGCGGATAAGAGTGATTACTGGTTCCACGTTAAAAATCAGCCTGGCTCGCACGTCGTAATGTTCACGAACGGTGAAGAGCCGGCTGAGAGGGATTTCACCGAGGCGGCGATGATATCGGCGTATCACTCAAAGGCGAGTGAGGGCGAAAACGTCGCGGTTGACTACACGCAGATACGCAATATCAGAAAGCCAAACGGCTCGAAGCCGGGATTTGTGACCTATTCCACCAACTATACGGCATACGTCACGCCTGACGAAAAAACGGTACTTTCTCTTGCGGTGAAATAATAAAAATAAAATAAACTGCGCTTGTAGACACACGTATTTTTGAGGTGCTTGCAAGCGCTTGTTTTTATCTCCACAAAAACGCATTGAAAATAAAAATCATTTCTTCATTATTATAAAGATTTTTTGTAAATTTATGAAAAACCTCTTGCTTTTTTACTCTGCAGGAGTTATACTATAACTTGGTGTATTATTTTAGTAGGTACTGTCAGAACTATTGTGCCGGCGCAGTATCAAAACAGCCAAAAAAGGAATACTTGACTATGACTGATATAATTTACTGGGTGTGGCTCGCCGAGAAAAACGGTGCAGGTCAGACCGATGCTATAAAGCTGCTTGAGTATTTTCCGGGTGGGGCAAAGGAAATATACGAGGCGACACCCGCTGAACTTTCCTCTTGCCGCGACGTAAATAAACGCTTTATCGAACGGCTCGGAGACCACGATTTGTCGCGTGCCGAGCGTATACTTGAATTTTGCTTTATGAACGGTATACGCGTTATTCCGTGTACATCGCCGAATTATCCGAAAAGACTACAAGCACTTTTCAATAAGCCGATACTCATTTACGCCCGCGGTATTATAAAAGACCTCGACGAGCGTTTTTGCGTGAGTATCGTCGGAACGCGCACGATGTCAAGCTACGGCAAGCATATGGCGTTCACGCTTGCGCGTCAGCTTATCGCGCACGGTGCGATTATCATAAGCGGCGCGGCATACGGAGTTGACTCCGCGGCCAACAACACTGCCGTGTTTATGGAAGAGCCCACTGTTGCCGTGCTCGGTACGGGCGTTAACGTGCCGTATCCTGCAAGCAACAAGGAAATGCTCGACTGGATAGGTACAAACGGTATGGTTATAAGTGAGTTCGAGCCTAACACTCCGCCGTATGGGCGCAACTTCCCGATAAGAAACAGAATAATCAGCGGACTTGCTGATGCCATCGTTGTGGTTGAGGGTAATGCCAGAAGCGGCTCGCTTATTACTGCCAGATGTGCCGCCGATCAAGACAGACGGGTTTACGCCGTTCCCGGAAATGTAGGTGCGCCGAACAGTGTCGGTCCGAATAATCTCATTCGTGACGGTGCGAAGCTTGTAACGTGCGCTGAGGATATTTTAGAGGACTTCAGAGATCGCTTTGATCTTGGAAAAGTAGACCGTATTGTAAACAGTGATAAATATGTGCGCTATGAATATAATCATAGCATACCTGTGCAGGCTGACAATAAGCCGCTTACTCCGAGTCAGCAGGACAAACTCGCACCGATAAAGGTGCCGCCGATACACAAAGCATCAAATGCTAAAAAGTTTCCCGACGTTCCGGAGCCTACGGATTACCGCAAGGCTGATAAGCGCATTACAGCCAAGAAGATAAGTGAGCAGGACGTGGAAGTACGGGTAGAAGTGGACACAAAAGAGCGAGAGAGAATACTCGCGTGTCTTGATGATATGCAGAAACGGGTGCTCGATGCTATTCCGAGCGGTATGTCGGCCACAACGGACAGTATCGCGCAAACGGGAATACCCACTGAAGAAGTGCTCGCGTCCTTAACAATGCTCGAATTATACTCCGCTGTTGAAGCGCTTCCCGGCGGACTCTACAGAAAACTAATATAACTTAGCAAGGAGAAAAATCTCACATGGCAAATCTTGTGATAATGGAATCGCCCACCAAAGCGGGCACAGTAAAGGGCTATCTTGGCTCGGGGTATAAGGTTGTAGGCTGTACCGGTCATATCCGCGACCTGCCCAAGAGTACGCTCGGTATTGACGTTGACAACGACTTTTCCGCCAAATATATCAACATTCGCGGCAAGGGCGATCTTATAAAGAACCTCAAAAAAGAAGCTAAGCACGCCGACAAAGTATTCCTCGCAACAGACCCTGACCGCGAGGGTGAGGCTATTGCGTGGCATCTTTCGGAAACTCTTGGCCTTCCCAAGTCGAAGATCAAGCGTGTTACCTTTAATGAAATTACTAAGAAGGCAGTTAAGGCGGGAATGAAAACACCGCGCGAGATTGATATGGGACTTGTAAACTCCCAGCAGGCTCGCCGTATACTCGACCGTATTGTGGGCTACAAATTGAGTCCGTTCCTTTGGAAGACTATCAAGAGCGGTCTTTCCGCAGGACGAGTACAGTCTGTTGCTACCCGTATTATTGTTGAGCGCGAGGAAGAAATCCGCGCGTTTGTTCCCGATGAATACTGGACTGTTGACGTTGTGCTCGAAAACAAGAGCCGCGGTAAGATAAAGGCGAAGTTCTACGGAGACAGGAAGGGCAAAATTGCGCTCACAAGCGAAGATGAAACCATGCAGGTCGTCAAAGCTGTTGATGGCGAGGAATTTGTCGTTAAGTCGGTTAAGAAGGCTGTAAGAGTTAAAAATCCTGCACCGCCCTTTACCACTTCGACTCTCCAGCAGGAAGCTTCGCGCAGACTCGGCTTCCAGTCGAGCCGCACTATGAGAGTAGCGCAGGAGCTTTACGAAGGTATTAACCTGGGCGCCTCAAGTGGCGGCACACAGGGTCTTATCACCTATATGCGTACCGACTCACTTCGTATAGCTGACGAGGCGGCTGACGCGGCACAGGCTTATATCACCGAAAAGTACGGCGCTGACTTCTATCCCACAGAGCGCCGTGTATATAAGACAAAGTCAGGCGCGCAGGATGCTCACGAAGCAATCCGTCCGTCCACGCTCACCTTTGAGCCTGACAAGATCAAGAAGATGCTCACGACGGATCAATACCGTCTTTACAAGCTCATTTGGGACCGCTTTATGGCAAGCCAGATGGCTTCTGCCGAGCTTGATACCGTAACCGCGGATATTGAGGCCGGCGGATATATCTTCCGTTCAAGCGGTTATACCGTTAAATTCCAGGGTTATATGAGCGTATACGAGGAGAGCGAGGATTACGCTCCCCAGACTGCCGCAGATACCGATACTCCCGAGAAGAGCGCAAGACTTCCCAAGATCGAGGAAGGCGACACTCTTAAGCACGGCAGTACCGATCCCGCACAGCACTTCACCGAAGCACCTCCTCGTTACAATGAAGCTTCGCTCGTTAAATTCCTTGAAGAACGAGGTATCGGACGTCCGAGTACGTTTGCGACTATTATCACCACCATTATCACTCGCGGATACGTTGTTCGTGAGGGCAAGACTCTTAAGCCCACCGATCTTGGCGAGATGACTACCAAGCTTATGGTTGACTCATTCCCGAAGATCGTTGACTATGAATTCACTGCTAATATGGAAACAGAGCTTGACGAGATTGCAGAGGGCGACTCCACCGTGAGCGGCGTTCTCCATGGCTTCTACGATGATTTCGCAAAAACTCTCGAAGCGGCTGAAAAGAGCGTCGACCCCGATAAGTATCAGCTTCCCGTTGAAAAGACGGATATTATCTGCGACAAATGCGGCGCTACTATGATAGTCAAGAGCGGACGCTTCGGCAAGTTTGCCGCTTGCCCGAACTATCCTACCTGCAAAAATACAAAGCCGCTTGTCAAGGAGCCTGAAAAGACACCCGAAAAGCCTGACATTACTACCGATATGGTGTGCGATACCTGCGGAAGCCCGATGGTTATCCGTTCGGGTAGATTCGGAAGCTTCTACGCCTGCTCAAGATATCCCGAGTGCAAGACTACCCGTCAGGTTGCCAAGGACCTTGGCGTTGCCTGCCCGCTTTGCGGCTCGAAGGTAGTTATCAAGAAGGGTAAGAACCGCTCGATATTCTATAGCTGTGAGAAGTATCCCGAATGTAATTTCTCATCCTGGGATATGCCCACCGGCGAAAAATGCCCGAATTGCGGCGAGATGCTCTACCGAAAGAAAGGTAAGCCGTATGTAATCTGCAAGAAGGACGGCTGCGGCTATAAAAAGGAAATCGAATCAAATGATGATGCAGAATAATACGCCCACGGTAAACGTGGTCGGCGCAGGGCTCGCAGGTTGTGAGGCGGCGTGGCAGATTGTAAAACGCGGCGTTCGAGTCCGACTTTACGAGATGAAACCGCAGAAGTATTCGCCGGCGCATCACAGCGAAGGCTTTGCCGAGCTTGTTTGCTCAAATTCGCTCCGCTCGAATATGCTCTCAAACGCGGTAGGAGTGCTAAAAGAAGAAATGCGCCTGCTTGACTCGCTTATAATAGAGGCTGCGTACGCGTCCGAAGTGCCTGCGGGCAGTGCGCTTGCGGTTGATCGCGAGCTATTCTCGAAGTATATCACGGATAAGCTTAAAAATCACCCACTTGTTGAAGTTATCGAGGGTGAGGCTGCGGAAATTCCCGAGGGCATTACCGTTATAGCAACGGGACCGCTTACGTCCCAAAAGATGTCGGAAACTATAGGCTCTCTTATCGGAAACGATTATTTAAGCTTCTTTGACGCGGCGGCGCCGATTGTCAGCTTTGAGTCGATAGATATGTCCAAGGCGTTTTACGCTTCGCGCTACGGCAAGGGCGAGGCATCGTATATAAACTGCCCGTTTACCAAAGAGGAGTATGACCGCTTCTGGGAAGCGCTTATCAGTGCCGAAGAAGCAGAGCTTAAGGATTTCGATAAGGTCGGACAGCTTAAGGTGTTTGAGGGCTGTATGCCAGTTGAGGTTATGGCAAAGCGTGGACACGACACGCTGCTTTTCGGTCCTATGAAGCCTGTCGGCATAACCGTGCCGCAGACCGGGGGGGAAGCGTATGCTATTGTGCAGCTGCGTCAGGAAAATGCCGAAAAGTCGATGTATAACATAGTTGGCTTCCAGACACATCTCAAATTCCCCGAGCAAAGGCGTGTGTTCGGTATGATACCCGGACTTGAAAACGCAGAGTTCTTACGTTACGGTGTTATGCACAGAAACACGTTTATGAATTCCCCGAAATTGCTCGACGCTACTTATATGTTAAAATCGCGAGAGGGACTTTTCTTCTCAGGTCAGATGACCGGCGTTGAAGGCTACGTTGAATCCGCGTCGAGCGGACTTGTGGCAGGTCTTAACGCCGCTAAAATGGCGCTCGGTCAAGAGCCGGTTCTATTCCCGCGCGAGAGTGTTATTGGCTCACTTGCCGCTTATGTCAGCGACGAGGGCGTGGAAAACTTCCAGCCGATGAACGCTAATTTCGGACTTGTTCCGCCGCTTGGGTTCAAAGTTAAGGGCGGTAAAAAGGTGCGCGGTGAGGCTATGGGAGAGCGCGCAGTTGCATGCATACGCGATTTCACGCAAAATAATGAAAATTAACTAAAAGGAGTGACGAAGGGTATGGAAAAGCTTCCGCTTTCACCGTCGGTGTTTGAAGAAAAAATAGGATACCGATACAATAATATAGACCTGCTTTTGCTGGCGCTGACTCACTCGTCTTATGCAAATGAGGCCAAGTCGAAGGGAGAGAAGGTCGAGTTTAACGAGCGCCTTGAATTTCTCGGCGACTCGGTGCTCTCAATAATCGTCAGCGACTATCTTTACAAGCATTATTCTGACACTCCCGAGGGCGACCTTACACGTATTCGCGCGAGTGCGGTGTGCGAAAAAACGCTTGGCAAGTTAGCTCTTGATTTGGAGCTTGGTAAGTTCATGCGCCTTGGTCACGGTGAGGAAATGTCCAACGGGCGTGAGCGCATTTCGATACTTGCGGATGCGTTTGAAGCACTGCTTGCTTCGATGTATCTTGATTCGGGATCACGTGAGGCTGTGGAAAAGTTCCTTATGCCACGAGTTATTCCCGAAATAAAGCAGTTTGTGGAAAACGGCAAGAACAAAGACTACAAAACCTTGCTTCAGCAGATAGTTCAGCAGGAGCGCGGCGAGATACTCGAATACGTACTTGTTGGCGAGGAAGGTCCCGACCATGCGAAGATATTTACCGTCGAGGCAAGACTTAACAGCAATGTCATCGGTCACGGTAAGGGTAAAAGCAAGCGAGAAGCAGAGCAGATGTCGGCAAAGGAAGCGCTCGTTTTGTTCGGTGACAAATGAAGCACAAAAACGTCCCCGTGTTTATCCCGCACGTAGGGTGCAATAATTCCTGCGTTTTCTGTAATCAGCGAAGAATATCGGGCAAGATGAATTTCGATATCCGCGCAGCCCGTGGCGAGCTTGAATGTGAGCTTTCGACGGTTGATGCAAACATCGATGCGGAGATAGCGTTCTTCGGTGGCTCGTTTACGGGCATTGACCGCGGTGATATGCTCTATCTGCTCGGTCTTGCAAAGGCGCACGTCGATGCGGGAAGAGTAAAGGCTATACGCCTGTCCACACGACCCGATTACATTGATGATGAGATACTTGATATTTTAGCCGCTCACGGCGTTACCGATATCGAGCTTGGACTGCAGAGTATGAGCGATGACGTGCTCAAAGCGTCAAAGCGAGGTCATACGGCAGAATGTGCAAGAGAAGCGTGCAGGCTTATAAAATCGCGCGGGTTTAATCTTGTCGGACAGATGATGATAGGACTTCCGAAATCAACACTTGACGACGAGCTTGCAACGGCGAGAGAGATAATTTTGCTCGGATGCGATGCGGCGAGGATATACCCCACGGTCGTTTTTCGCGACACAGAGCTTGCCGATATGATGTACCGCGGCGAATATGGGCCGCTTACAATGGAAGATGCTGTAGGGCGTTCGGCAGCAGTGCTCGAAACTTTCGTTAAGGCAGATTTACCCGTGATACGCCTCGGACTTTGTGCTGCGGACAACCTGTTTGAAGAGGGCACAATGGTCGGCGGAGCATACCACAGCGCATTTGGAGAGCTTGTTTATTCCCAGCTTTATTTTAAGCGCATTTGTGAGTATATAGATACTCACTCGCTTGCACATATTATCCGCGACAAAAACATAACAGTTTACGTTCCGCGCGGCGAGACTTCCAAAGCCGCAGGACAAAAGCGCATGAACAAAACTCGTATTTGCGAGAAATACGGTGTTAAAGACATCAAAATCACCGAGCGCGACGATTTGAAGAAATATTGCGTGGTGCTCAACCATAATTGACGTAACGCTAAAGATATAGCAAAACAAACGATTACCATAAAACGGTTGCCGGGATGCAGGGCTCCCGACTGCCAAGAGCGCGACAGATGGTTTAGCCAAACACTCTGTGAGGGAAAGCGTTATATAAAGTTCTTTGCGGAGCTTTCTTTCAAGAAAGCGACCGCGTCCCATACACCAAATCAAGGAAAGGAGAAACACAAATATGTACTTAAAATCACTTGAGCTGTTCGGTTTCAAGTCCTTTCCTGACCGTACTGTGCTCAAATTTGACCGTGGCGCGACGGTTGTAGTCGGACCGAACGGAAGCGGAAAGTCGAACATATCCGACGCGATGCGCTGGGTACTTGGCGAAGTATCGTCAAGGCAGATTCGCGGCACGAAGATGGAAGACGTAATTTTTGGCGGTACTGACGACCGTAAACAGATGAATTTCGCCGAAGTAACGGTCACGTTTGACAACGCTGACAGACAGATGGACATCGATTTTGACGAAGTGTCGGTAACACGCCGATACTATCGTAAGGGCGAGAGCGAATACTACATCAACCGCAAGGCGGTAAGGCTTCGCGACATACACGAGCTCTTTATGAACACAGGTGTCGGCCGCGAGGGATATTCCATCGTCGGACAGGGAAGAATAGCTGAAATTATATCAAGGAAGAGTGAGGACCGCCGTTCTATTTTTGAGGAAGCGGCAGGCATTTCCAAGTATCGCTACAAGAAAGAGGAAGCGGAGCATAAGCTTGCCTCGGTGGACGATAACTTGACCCGTCTTCGCGATATTATGTCTGAGCTTGAAGGACGTGTCGGACCGCTTGAACGCGAATCCGAAAAGGCGAAGAAATATCTTGAATATTTCGAGATAAAGAAACGCGACGACGTTTCGCTTTGGATATACGATATGGACAAGCTTTCCGCTGACTTAAAGGAAGCGGACGACCAGCTTAAGCTCTCCAAAAATGAGCTTGATATCGTGACCGAAACACTTGAATCGCTCGAAAATCAGAATGAGCGCGTTTTTGAGGCGTCGCAGGAAACCAAATATAAATACGAGCAGCTTCAGACGGATATGGAGTCGGCGCGGCAGACCTCGCATGAGCTTGACAATAAGATAAAGCTCACCGAGAACGACACCGCTCACCGTGAAAGACAGATTGCGGACAAGGCGGATGCTAAAGCAAAGCTTACCGAGCGTAAGGCGCAGATTGAGGAAATCCTTGCTAAAAAAGAGGCAGCACTCGACCTCGCATCGGGCGGTGCACAGAGCCTTGCAGACGAGCTTTCAGCGCTTGAAGCCAAAGAAGCGGATGCACGTGCACAGCGTGATGCGCTTCGCGCGAAGCTCGAGGAACAACTTGAAGAATTAAAGCGTGGAGAGGAAAGACTTGTTGATTTAAAAATCCGTCTTTCCGTGCTCGATACCAACGAAAAAACAGACACCGATAAGGCGACCTCTCTTAAAGAGGAGCTTGACAAGTACGCCGAGAGCACGGCTATGCTCGAAGCGCGTGCAAATAAGGCCGACAAGATAATCGCCGACTATAGAGAGAAGAGTGAGCAGCTCATCGCGCAGATTGCAAAAATGACGGCAGAGGCCGATGCGCTCAAGAAAAAGAAGCAGGAGCTCATCGACGAATCTAACGAAGCTTACCTTGAATATACCTCCAAGAAGCACCGTATCGATGCTATTCGCCGTATGGAAGAGCTTTTCGAGGGCTACGCGCAGAGCGTGCGATTCGTTATGAGCGAATACGAGGCAGGTCACATCCAGGGCACATCGCGCATATCCGATATTGATGCGAAGAGTGGCCGTATTTACGGTCCCGTATCGCGCCTTATAAACGTTGGTGCGAAGTATACGCTTGCTATCGAAACCGCGCTTGGCGCGAATATTCAGAATATTATCGTCGACGACGAAAACACTGCAAAGGCGGCAATCCGTCACCTTAAGGACAAAAACGCAGGTCGAGCTACGTTCTATCCGATAAGTTCGATGAAGCCTCGCTACAGTCAGATTACTGATGCAGAGTGTAAGCGTTATGCGGGCTATCTCGGTACGGCGGACACGGTTATCGAGTTTGATGAAAAGTACGGCGGCGTTATCAGAAATCTACTCGGCGCAACGCTCATTTTCGACAATATCGACAACGGTGCCGCTATGGCGAAGGCTACGGGATATAAGGTTCGCGTAGTCACGCTCGACGGTCAGATTATCAATGCAGGCGGTTCGTTCACGGGCGGCTCGGCGAAGCGCGACTCGGGTATGCTCACAAGACGTACCGAAACCGAAAAATTAAAGCGGGACACCGAGTCGCTTTACGAAAAGCTCGAACAGCTTAAGGGAGAGCAGGCAAAGTGCGATTCCGACATTGCGGCGAAGACCAAGGAAGCATCTGCACTTTCCTCGCAGAATGCGATACTCGAATCGCTTGTAAGTGCAGAAAATACACAGCTTGAGGTCATCAGAAGTCAGCTTGGCGGTGAACGCAATCTTTCCGCTTCACTTCAGCGTGACCTTGAGGCAATCAAGACAGATGCACTTGAGCGTGCGGACGGTATTGCCAAGCTTAACGAAGAGGTTAAAGCAACAGAAGAGAATAACGAGAAGATAATATCAGACCGCGAAAATGATACTGACAGACTTGGCGAGCTTGAGGAGCTTATCGACGACTGTGAACGTGAGCGCAGTGATATACTCGTTAAGCGTGCCGAGGCAGGCAAGGATGTTGAGCTTCGCCGTTACGAGCTTGATGAAATGCGCGCCCGCCTTCACGAAAACCTTTCCGAAACCGAGGAAAACGAGCGCCTCGCAGCGCTTCTGTCTGAGCAGAACGCAAGTGCATCTGCCGAGATTGAAACGATGAAAGCACAGATGGACGAGCTTGCGCAGAAGATACAAGCGCTTGAAGCCGAGCGTTCCGAAACCTTCACGAAGAATCTCGAATATGAGCAGAAGTTAAATCAGCTTCGTACGCAGATTAAGGATAAAATGGGCAAGCGTGAGCTTTGCTTCCGTGACTTTACTCTTGCTGAAAACCGTCAGAAGAACCTCGTGGAAAACCGCGACAAGCACACCGCTCGCCTTTGGGACGAGTATGAGCTTACTTATTCCACCGCTATCGAGTGCGAATATCCCACGGTTACCAAGGAAACCAGAAACGCGGTGCTTACGGAACTTACCGAATACAAGAATAAGCTCCGTGCGCTCGGAAGTGTTAACGTTAACGCAATCGAGGAATATGCCGAGGTTAAGACGAGATTTGATTTCATGTCCGAGCAGATAGGCGACCTTGAAAAGTCGAAGGATAACCTGCTTGAAATTATCGTTAAGCTCGAATATGAGATGCGCGAAACGTTCACCACGGCGTTTGCCGAGATTGACCGCAACTTCAAGATAGTATTTGCGGAGCTTTTCGGCGGCGGTACTGCAGAGCTTGCGCTTACCGATCCAGAAAACGTACTTACCAGCGGCATTGAGATCCGCGTGGCACCGCCCGGTAAGGTTATCAAGAGTATGACGCTTCTTTCGGGTGGCGAGCAGTCGTTCGTTGCGATAGCGCTTCTGTTTGCGATAATTCGCTTCAGCCCGACTCCGTTCTGCATTTTCGATGAGGTTGAGGCGGCGCTCGACGACGCTAACGTATTCCGTTTTGCGGACTATTTACACCGCTACGCAAGCCGTACACAGTTCATCGTTATCACGCACCGCCGCGGTACGATGGAGATTGCTGACCGAATTTACGGCGTTACTATGCAGGAGAGAGGTATTTCTACAATTCTTCCCCTCGACGTAACTGAAGCAGCAGCTACCCTCGAAAAGGATAGTGCAAAGTAACCCATACACAGAAAGGACACCGAAATGGGATTTTTTGACCGACTTAAAGCAGGTCTTGCAAAAACCAAAAACTCGCTTTTCAAGCAGGTAGACAACCTTTTCAAAAGCTTTGTAAAGGTTGATGAGGATCTTCTTGAGGAGCTTGAAGAAATTTTAATAATGGCTGATGTTGGAGTTAATTCAACCGAGGCGGTAATCAACCGTCTTCGCGAGCGTATACGCGAAGAGCGTATCAGCGAGCCCGAAGATTGCAGAAAGGCGCTCACCCAGATACTTGTCGATATGATAGGTCACAGTGAACCGCTTAATCTTGACACAACTCCGAGCGTTATACTCGTTATCGGCGTAAACGGCGTTGGTAAGACTACGTCTATTGCAAAGATTGCAAACCGTCTGAAGTCGCAGGAGAGGCACGTTGTACTTGCCGCGGCAGACACGTTCCGTGCGGCGGCTATCGACCAGCTTGCGGTGTGGGCGGACAGAGTCGGCGTGGAGCTTATAAAGCATACCGAGGGCTCCGATCCTGCGGCAGTTGTGTTCGATGCTGTAAGCGCGGCTAAAAAACGCTCGGCTGACGTGCTTATCGTTGACACGGCAGGAAGACTTCACAATAAGAAGAACCTTATGGACGAGCTTGCAAAGATCAACCGCGTTATCGAGCGTGAACTGCCCGGCGCGGCACGCGAAACCTTGCTCGTACTTGATGCAACTACGGGACAGAACGCCGTAAATCAGGCCAAGGAATTTAAAAATGCTGCAGATATAACGGGACTTATCTTAACCAAGCTCGACGGTACTGCCAAGGGCGGTATTGTGTTCTCGATAAAAGAGGAGCTTGATATTCCAGTTAAGTTTATAGGCGTTGGTGAACAGATGGACGATATGCAGGAGTTCGTTGCCGACGATTTCGTAAACGCTTTGTTTGAGTCGTAATTTTGGAGATGAACATGATAAAACTTGTACTAGCATCGAGAAATCGCAAAAAAATTGCGGAGCTTCAGACTTTGCTTTCTTATCTCGCAGATAAAGTAGAGGTGCTCTCTCTTGACGATATCGGATTTTTTGATGAGATTGTTGAGGATGGCGATACTTTTGCCGCCAATTCGCTTATAAAGGCGAGTGTGCCCGCAAAGCTCGGATATATCGGTATCGCCGATGATTCAGGACTTGCTGTGGATGCACTTGACGGAGCGCCGGGCGTTTACTCCGCGAGATATTCCAAGGAAGGCACAGACACGGCGAATAATGCAAAGCTTCTCGCGGCACTCAAAGATGTGCCCGACGAAAAGCGTACGGCGAGATTCTGTACGGTTGTTACGTGCGCCTTCCCCGACGGAACTAACTTTCAGGTCGAGGGTACTTGCGAGGGTGCGATTTTGCATGCGCCTGACGGTGAGGGCGGATTTGGATACGATCCCCTGTTCTACTATGCGCCGCTTAATAAAACCTTTGCAGCATTAACACCCGAGGAGAAAAATTCCGTCAGCCACCGAGGACGTGCAATGCGCGCATTCGTGGAAAAATTCACGGAATACGTAGACAGAAACGGCTCTAATTAAAACCACGCAAACGCCAAACCACAACAAACGGGGCGTTGGGGACGTCGCCCCCTACAAGTTGTTGCGTTTGCAATCTGAATTTAATGCAGCGCCAAAGATGTGGCATTATTAACGCTTATCGCAAAACGGTTGCCGGGATGCAGGGACCCGGCTACCGAGAGCGTAAATAGCCAAAAGTCGAGGCGATTAGGTGAAGTTGGCGAAGCCAATTTAAAGTTTTTTGCCAGGCTTTTTTCAAAAAAGCCGCGTATCTCTTATACACAATCCCAAGGAGAAAATTATGTTAACAAGCAAACAGCGCGCTTATTTAAGAAGTATGGCGCAGTCTTATGATACAATATTCCAGGTAGGCAAGGGCGGTATCTCGGACAATATGTGCGAGCAGATATCGAACGCCCTTGAGGCGCGCGAGCTTATAAAGCTTCGAGTACTTGACAACTGCGACTATAACGCAAAAGAGGCTGCGGCAGAGATTGCTGAGGCAGTCGGAGCTGACGTGGTGCAGGTTATAGGCACGAGATTTGTGCTTTACCGTCAATCAGTGGACCACAAAAAGATCGATCTCTCACTCGTCAGATAAAATGATGCCTAAAAGGATCGGCATATTCGGCGGCACGTTCTCACCAATACACAATTCTCACGTTAAGGCGGCAATTGATTTTATAGGCGAGATGAAGCTCGACAAACTGTACATAGTGCCGAACGCTTTGACACACTATAAAGACACACCTTCGGGTGTTTCCGCTGCTGACCGCCTTGCTATGGTCAAGCTTGCGTTCTCCAAATGGGAAGCGTACACAGACGGACTGATTTGCGTGTCCGATTTCGAGATTTCGCGCGGCGAAGGTAGCTATACCGTTGACACGCTCGAGCATTTCGCGCCGCTTGGAGAGCTTTATATGCTTGTGGGCAGTGACAAGCTTACATCAATGGACAGGTGGCACGGAGCAAAGCGTATATTCGAGCTTGCGCATATTGCTGTAGTAGGTCGCGGTGCTGCCGATTCGGGGATCGGTTCTATACAGGAAAAAATTACGCGGTACCGCGATCGGTACGGCGCGCGTATAACGCTTATGAACTCGAGAGTGCCCGAAGTGTCCTCAACTGAGATAAGAGGGCGTATCGCAGAGGGAAAAAGCGTGTCGGGACTTGTACCCGATGGAGTTTTGGAGTATATTAAAGAAAAGGATCTTTACAGATGATAAATCACGATAACGAGCGCGCTCTTGACTCGCTTCGGCAGAAAATTTCCTCATACATGAGCGGACGGCGGCTTTCACACACACTTGCGGTTGAACGCGAGATAAAAAGACTGTGTGAGGTGTACGCTCCTGACAAAGAATATACCCTTCGCGCGGCGGCACTGCTTCACGATATAACAAAGGAGCTTTCTCTCCAAAAACAGTTGCAATTGTGCGAGGAGTTTGGTATAATATATATGCCTGAGGAAATTCTTACTCCTAAGATATTTCATTCGCGTACTGCACCGGCTATTATAAATCGTGATTTTGCCGAGTTTGCCGACGAGGAGATACTATCCTCAGTCAGATGGCACACCACGGGGCGCGCCGATATGACGCTTGGTGAAGAGCTTTTGTTCCTCGCTGATTATATCGAGGACACGCGTACGTTCCCGTCGTGTGTTGAGCTTCGCAAATTTTTCTGGAGCGGAGCTGTGGGCGAAGTGGATAAGACGGCACATCTTACGCAAACGATGATAATGGCGCTCGATATGACAATACACGAGCTTTGCGAGGAAAAACAGCCGATACACCTTGACACGGTTTCGGCAAGAAACAGCTTTATTTTGAGAAGTAGAAAAAAGATACAGGCTTAACAGCTTTTCCATATATATTACGTCCGTTCGGGCGGGAAAGGACGCGTTTGAAATAGCGGCGCGATGGTGTTTTTATGAATACACAGCAGTATAAAAGACGTCCCAATAAAAAGAAACGGCTTACAGTTTTATGTATAGTACTGTTTGCACTTTTAGCGGTACTACTTGCTATTGTTGCCGGTGCCATTACTTTCCTTCGCACATATCGTCCTTCGCTTGACACAGATGGACCTCCCTTTGTTGAGGGGCCGGATAATCCCGCGAATACGGGAGATGATGAGCCGTCGGACGACGTGTATATCCGCGACACGGAATCGGTCAACTTCCTTGTGGCAGGCCGTGACAAGGATGCGTGGAATACTGATGTTATGATGCTTATAAACTTCAATATGAGAGAGGGAAGCATCAACGTTTTACAGATACCGCGTGACACGTACATCGAGACTGACGGAGTACGCGGCAGAATAAACACGATGATGAAGCTAAAGCGTCAAGAGGCTTACAATAATGACTCATCGCTGTCGTCCGAAGCACTTATGCGTGAAGGAATGAGGGGGACGGTGGAAAGCCTTGAAAAAAATCTTTGTGTACAGATTGACGGTTACGCTATTGTTAATCTCGAGGGATTTCGCAATATAATCGACGCTATCGGCGGAGTTTATATGGATGTTCCGTTTGATATGGTATACCATGATCCGTATCAGGATTTACACATCGAACTTCTCAAGGGACCACGTGTGCTCAACGGTGCCGAAGCGGAAATGTTCGTTCGCTTCAGATCCGGGTTCGTACAGGGAGATATCGGACGCGTTAACGCGCAAAAGATATTTTTGACAGCACTGTTTAAACAGCTCAAAAACAATTTAACGGTAACGACCGTTCCGACGCTTGTGGACCAGCTTTTTAAATACGTTACTACAAACGTGTCGTTTGCGGACATTGTTATTTACGCAAAGGAACTGCTTTCCGTTAATATGGAAAACATATCGATGATGACGCTTCCCGGAAGCGATGCACGTTCGTCAAGTACGGGTGCGTGGTACTATATTATGCACCGTGCCGACACGCTTACGGTTATAAACGAGTATTTCAATGTTTACGACAAACCTGTTACTGATGAGATGTTCGATGTAGTGCACGCTTTCACCGACGAGGATTACAGCGTGTTTGCGAATATATATTTTGCAGAGCCGACTGATATTAAGGTTGAGCATGCAGACGATATAGACAGCAGCGGAATAGTTATTCCGATGAACTGATATTTAGAGAGGATTCTATATGGACAACAAAAATCTGGATTTTATAACTCCTGAAAATCACCCCGATTTAACAAACGCCGAGTCGCTTGAGATTGCAAAGACTCTTGTGCGTGTGCTCGATATGAAGAAGGGACGCGATATAAAGCTGCTTCACGTGTCGGACAAAACTATCGTGGCGGACTACTTTGTAATCTGCGGCGGTACGTCGAATACCAACATCAAGGCGCTTGCAGGCGAGGCTGAATATAAGCTCGGCCTTTGCGGCGTTACTCCGTACCATATGGACGGCTACTCCGAGGGCGAATGGATAGTTATTGACTTTGGCTGCGTTATGGTGCATGTAATGAACCGCGACAGCCGAGAATTCTACAAGCTAGAAAAACTCTGGAGCGAGGGAGAGAGCGTTGACATCTCCGATATTTTAATTCCGTAATAAAAACAATTTATATATAAAGAGGTTTTATCTGATGAAGTACGATTTTAGTGCCATTGAAAAGAAATGGCAGGACAAGTGGGACGCCGAGGGCGTTTTCAAGGCAGTCGAGGACCGTTCCAAGCCGAAGTTTTACGGACTAGTTGAGTTTCCGTATCCGTCGGGCGCAGGTATGCACGTTGGACACATCAAGGCGTATTCCGGACTTGAAGTAGTATCGCGCAAGAGAAGAATGCAGGGCTACAACGTCCTTTTCCCAATAGGCTTTGACGCGTACGGTCTGCCTACCGAAAACTACGCTATTAAAACGGGTATTCACCCCCGTCAGGTAACTGACAACAATATCGCAAAGTTTACTTCGCAGCTTAAGCGTGTGGGCTTCTCGTTCGATTGGGACAGAGTTGTTGACACCACCGAGGAAGACTACTATAAGTGGACGCAGTGGATATTCCGCAAAATGTTCGACGCAGGACTGGTGTTCCGCGCAACCACGCTTGTTAACTACTGCCCGAGCTGTAAAGTCGTCCTCTCCAACGAGGACTCACAGGGCGGTAAGTGTGACATCTGCCACAGCGACATCATTCAGAAGTCCAAGGACGTTTGGTATCTGCGCATCACCGAATACGCAGACAAGCTCCTTCAGGGACTTGACAAGGTTGATTACCTTCCCAACGTAAAGCTTCAGCAGGAAAACTGGATTGGCCGTTCAGAAGGTGCGTTTGCAAACTTTGCTATTGCCGGCACCGATGACAGCCTTCGCATTTACACAACCCGTCCCGATACGATGTTCGGCGTAACCTTTATGGTTATCGCGCCCGAGCATCCGATCATTGAAAAGTATGCGGACAAAATCACAAATATGGACGCACTTGAGTCATATAAAGGCGAGTGCGCGAAGAAGACCGAATTTGAGCGTACACAGCTCGTTAAGGACAAGACCGGCGTTCGCATCGAGGGACTTTCCGCTATAAATCCCGCGAACGGCAAGGAAATTCCGATATACATTTCCGACTACGTAATGATGGGCTACGGCACGGGCGCTATAATGGCTGTTCCCGCCCACGATGAGCGTGACTACGACTTCGCAAAGAAGTTCGGCATTGACATAATCGAAGTAATCAAAGGCGGCGACATCTCCAAAGAAGCTTACACTGGCGACGGCGAGATGGTCAACTCCGAGTTCCTTAACGGCATTGCAACCAAGAAGGAAGCAATTTCGAAGATGCTTGAGTATCTTGCAGAAAAGGGCGTTGGCGAAAAGGGCGTACAGTACAAGATGAAGGACTGGGCGTTCAACCGTCAGCGTTATTGGGGTGAGCCTATTCCGATAGTACACTGCGAACATTGCGGAATGGTCGGAGTTCCTTACGAGGAGCTTCCGCTGCGACTTCCCAATATGGAGAATTTTGCACCCGGTGAGGGCGGCGAATCTCCGCTTGCGAAGATAGATTCTTTTGTGAACTGCACTTGTCCTAAGTGCGGCAAACCCGCAAAGCGGGAAACCGATACCATGCCCCAGTGGGCAGGTTCATCATGGTATTTCCTGCGCTACTGCGACCCTCACAACACAGAGGCGTTTGCATCCAAGGAAGCGCTTGATTACTGGCTTCCCGTTGACTGGTACAACGGAGGTATGGAGCACGTTACCCGTCACCTCATCTACTCGCGCTTCTGGCACCGCTTCCTTTACGATATAGGTGAAGTTCCGGTTGACGAGCCTTATGCAAAGCGTACCGCGCAAGGACTTATTCTCGGCCCGGACGGCGATAAGATGTCCAAGTCCAAGGGCAACGTTGTTGACCCCAATGAGGTTGTTGACAAGTTCGGCGCTGACGTGCTTCGCGTTTATATTCTCTTTATGGGTGACTACGCATCCGCGGCACCGTGGAACGAGGACTCCGTTCGCGGATGTAAGCGTTTCCTTGACAGAGTTGCCGGTCTTGCAGATATGATAAGCGGCGATGGTGTTACCGCGAAGCTTGAAACGTCTTTCCACAAGACTGTGAAGAAGGTTTCCACCGATATCGAGGAAATGAAGTTCAACACGGCTATCGCAACACTTATGAGCCTTATCAACGAGATTTACGAATGCGGATCGCTCACCCGTGACGAGCTGAGCGTATTCGTGCGCCTGCTTTGCCCGTTTGCGCCTCACCTCTGTGAGGAAATATGGGAAATGCTCGCGGGCAAGGGACTTTGTGCCCTTGCGGCGTGGCCCGAGTGGGACGAAGCGAAGACCGTCGACTCCACAGTTGAGATTGCGGTTCAGGTAAGCGGAAAGCTTAAGTTTACAAAGGAAATTCCGGCTGACACCTCGAAGGAGGATGCGATTACACTCGTCAAGGCTGACGAGCGTATGGCACAGTACCTTGAGGGTAAGACTATTGTTAAGGAAATCAGCGTTCCCGGCAAGATTGTCAACATTGTTGTAAGATAAAAATAGGTCCCCCGAAGGCAACCCTTCGGGGGATATTTTTGTATACAGAAAAAATCGGCTCACCTTTTGGTGAACCGATTTATATTTATCTTGCCTTGGT
>JAZNLM010000046.1:0-57826 GCA_045579105.1 Candidatus Flemingiibacterium sp. | reverse complement strand
CTCCAAAAAAATGTATTGGGACAAACACTATGGAGAGAATGCAAAGCGGATGTATTTTTGGTGGAGCCGCCATGGTAAACGGAATGCTTAATTACCTTGAGAATGAGCTTGGAGAAAGCGCCAATATTATCACTTTCGGTGATGACGGAGAGCAAATAATCCCACTCTGTAAGCGAAATTTAATACGTGATGATTCCGTTCTCCTAATCGGTCTTGCAGAAATATATAAAAAGAACCTCAGACATCCTAAAACTAATCAAAAGCCGACCTGAAGCAAGGTCGGCTTTTTCGCATAATGTTTATAATTTAGCCCTTGATTTACTCCCATGTTGCTGATATAATAGTAACATTGAACACAAGTAACAACCGTATCCGAAAGGTGAAAATATATGAAAAACACTCTTTTATCTGCCGCCCTGATAGCGGCACAGCTTCTCGGTTTCGGCGGCTCTGCTGTGCCTATGCAAATCGAAAAAACAGAAGTCATCGTAACACTCAATGTCCCCGATAATGTAAGCGCGTATGACTACGCGCTCCAATGTGCAAACACGCTTACAGAACGTCTGCCTAACGCTGAGTACGGTTACATATACGACACCCTGCTGTGCGGTTTTAGCCTTATGTTACCCGAAACGGCGATGGCATCGCTGTCCTCTTGCAGATTTGTTGAGGATGTATTTAACGTCGCCAAGTATGAAGCCCTGTCTTATGAAGACGCCAAAACTCTTTCTGTAAAAGCCATTGGCGCTGAGGAAGAATTCACAGCCGGCCTTACGGGCGACGGTGTAAAGGTCGCAGTTATCGACAACAGTTTCGATGTAACACACCCGGCGTTTGACGTATCTGTGACAGAAACGCTCAATCTCGACGAATACGCTATGCAGGTAGGTATTCCCGTCCGTCTTAATTCGCTTCGTTACGTCATCGACGTGCAGAAATTCTACCGTAACGCAAAAATACCTTATGCGTTCGACTACGCGGACCGCGATATCAACGTATTCGACGAAAGTGCAGACCACGGCACGCATGTTGCCGGTATAATCGGAGCGGCAAAGACAGATACAGACAGTATGCAAGGCATCGCGCCCGGCTGTCAGCTGCTCCTTATGAAAATATTTTCAGACGGAGCTAAAACCGCTTCTGACAGTGCACTTATCGCCGCTATGGAAGATGCAGTAAAGCTCGGTGCTGACGTGATAAACTTAAGCATCGGTCATTATGCGGCCTCAACGGATATGTCGGTCATCGGACTTGACGGAGTCATCGAAAAAGCGCGTGATGCCGGCTGTATCGTAGTGTGCGCCGTAGGTAATCACGGCGTTACCACCGACCGCGGGAATACCGCGCTTCCTCTCGCGTCATACACCGATTACGGCACCGTAAGCGCCCCCGCATCGGCAGACCAAACAGTTGCCGTAGCAAGCGTTGACAACGCGGTAATATTCGGCGATCATTTTAAAAGCGCAGACGGCACACCGTACTATTTTGTTGATACGAATATAGATTCAGGAGTTATAGATACGTCATTCGTGCATCATTTTAACAAGAAAACACTCGAATACGTAACAGTGCCGGGCATTGGAGAAGAATCGGACTACGAGGGGCTTGATGTTAATGGCAAACTCGTACTTGTTCAGCGCGGTACAATACCCTTTTCAGAGAAGGTAAATATCGCCGCGAGTCACGGTGCACTCGGGGCGATAATCTACAATAACATCGAAAACGAATACGCGAGAATGGATCTAACCGGCGCAACTATTCCGGCTATTTCGGTAACACTTGAAGAAGGTACAGCGTTGCTTTCAAAAAATAAAAAAGAAGTTTCCTTCAGCACCGAATATATGTACATTGATAACACTGATACAGCGTGGAAAGTCTCATATTTTTCCTCGCGCGGAACCACTCCGGCGCTCACGCTGAAGCCGGATATATGCGCCGTGGGCGGTCAAGTTTACAGCACCGTGAACGACAACTATGGCGTTCACTCCGGCACGTCAATGGCATCTCCGCAATTTGCCGGCACGTGCGCTTTACTCATTGAAAAAACACACCGAGACGGTACTAAAACTGACATTGTAACGACTATAATGAACAGCGCAGTACCTGTTATACAGGATAACGGCGTGGAGTTTTCGCCGCGCGCACAGGGTGCCGGTCTTGTAAATATTCCAAGAGCACTCACAAACGAAATTGAAATAATCTACGCCGCCAACGGGAAGGCAAAGGCTGAACTTTTCGACAAACTCAACGATACGTTCACGCTTGAGCTAACGCTCAAGAATCTCACCGACCGCACCCTTGATACCAAACTCACAGCAACTCTAACAAGTGACGGCTGGACAAGAGAAACCGTAAACGACACACGCGTATATTACAGCACTCTCACGGCAGAAGCGGATAGAAAATCACTCATCACCGTCGACGGCGGCAACATAAACCGCCACTCACACACCTACGTACCATATAAATTAACCCTCGCTCCGAGCGAAGAAAAAACTGTAGCACTAACCTTCATACTTGACAAAGCAACTCACGGAAGGCTCGAAAAAGTCTTCACCAATGGCTATTTTGCGGAAGGCTTTGTTTACTGTGAGAGCGAAAACAGCACTGTTTCCCTGCCCTATATGGGATATATCGGTGACTTCTCAATAGCGGGAATAACCGACGGCGACGCTTATAAAAACGAAGCCGCGATGTTCACGCAAACTAAATTCATGGTAGAAATCGACGACAGTTTCGCCCCCACCGGCGCAAATATATTTGCAGGCGGCAATATGTACGACGGCGGAACAGTAGCATTTTCCCCCAACGGCGACGGCTTTGCGGATGAAATATACTTTGCCGCAACTCACATACGAAATGCAAGGAATGCAACTGCTACAATCTACGACAAAAACGGAGAGGTCATCCGCACATCGGATGTCAAGCGTATAACAAAGACCGCAGGCAAGGATGAACCCGTAGTATTCTACTTCTCATGGGACGGCGGCGACGGAATGTACGCCCCATATAAAATGCCAGACGGTGACTATATTTTCGAGGTTATATATACACTGGATTACGGCGAAAATAACACGCAGAAGTACACCTACAATGTCAAAATCGACACCGTAATACCGACTGTTACTGAGCTCTCGCTTTCAGGCAACAAGCTCATCTTAAAGGCAGAGGACAACTTGGGAATCAACGGCATCTGTCTGTATGAGGGCAACACCACCGACAAGACGAAGCTCATGGAATCCCACGGAGATGCTGTGTTTGACATTTCAGGTATTGAAGGTGACACAATCTACTATGAAATAATTGACAAAGCATACAATATTCTTGTCGGACGTGTATCACTATCAGAACTTCGCGAAGGGAGCGGCAAATGAAAATGAAAAAAGCTTTATGCCTTATTACGGCAATAATCATCCTTTCTTCAATTTTTCCCGTTCACGCGCAGAATACAGTAGGAACCGAAATTACAAATGAGGGCACAGGTATGACAATCGCCATACTCGACCGCGCATTTGACCTCTCGCACGAAAGCTTTGCTTTAACAACCACTAACGTAAATATTACAAAAGAAAAGTCGGACACGCTTTTATCCGACACTTTCGCAGGGAGTGCCGAAAATACGCCCGAAACGCTCTATGTAAGCGCAAAAATCCCATTCGCATATGATTACGGCGACCTTGACACTGACGTATCACATAAGACACTCTCTATGAGCGGCACAAATCTGCTCTCCATCGCGGCGGGCGGTGTAACTATCACCACTGAAGGCACTACAAACGCTATCGGTATTGCTCCCGAAGCACAGGTCCTTGCTATGAAAATCCACTCCGATGAAATCGGAAACGTGACTTCAAAAGCTATGGAAGCGGCGATAAACGATGCCGTTCTGCTCGGTGCGGACGTTATTCTTATCGGCGTAACTTCAATGGAAGGCTTTGATACAATAGAGGCAACAGAGAGAGTAAATCTCGCTATCGAAAACGCTGAAAAGCAAGGTGTAATCGTCGTCTGCGCGGCAGGAAGCGTTATGCCGTACGGCACCGAAAGCGTCCTGGAAAAAGAATATGAGATGAACCTCATTGATGCCGAAACGCCAGATGTTGGTACTATCTCTTGGCCCGGCTGCCTCAAAGCAACACTCGCCGTAACAAGCGCCGACAGCAACGTATTAACGGCAGATTGCTTCACCCTCACCGACGGTACGGTAATCCCGTACGGCGATTCAAACCAGAGATTCTCCACTGCTACCGGCGGTCTTGCCTTCAATAAATTCTTTGACGGCAAAACGCTTGAATACGTAGCTGTAAAAGGTTTAGGCACCCCTGAAGATTTCGCCGGCGCAGGTGATATTATAGGTAAACTCGCCCTTGTTGAGCGGGGTGAGATTACCTTTGCCGAAAAAGCCAAAAATGCGGCGGCGGCAGGCGCTATAGGACTTATCGTATACGATAATCAATCAAACGCCGTCTCCACTCTGTCTGTACTTATGGACCTTACAGATTCGCCTATCCCTGCAGTGATTATCTCAGACCGTGACGGCAGCATTCTCAAAGAAGAAGCAGTCAAGCGCATCATTATAAACTCCGGTGAAGTATACACAACAACTACCCGCAAAACGCCTACAGTTTCAGAAAATATGCCGTATGGCTCAACTCCCGAGCTTTTCTTGAAACCCGACATCGCGGCAATAGGAACGAACGTTGAATGTGCAACTTCCAATAACGGATACACGCGTATAAGCTCACCACGTGCAGCGGCGGCAAAGGTTGCGGGAATATGCGCCGTTATAAAAGCACATTTTAAAGAAAAAATGCCCGAAATCACGGCAAACGAGCTTTTGAAGCTTACGCGCGCAGTACTTATAAGCTCTTCAAAACAGATGCTCTATCCGACAGGATCGCTCTATTCTCCGCGCATTCAAGGCGGCGGAGTGGCAACCCTCGAAGCGGCTCTTAACGCCTCGGTTATACTTACCTCAAACGGCTCACATAAAATAGAGATTGGCGAAGTAAACTCGCCCATTATGACACTGCGAGTTACGGCTCATAATCTTTCGGACACCCCGAAGATATGCACTCTTGATGCTATCGTGGGCTCTGACAGTTACAGTAAAATGACCTTTGAGGAGCTTGGCGGAGAATCAGAGAATATAACGCCTTTATACGAACGCCTTGGCTATGAAAAGGACACCGTGAAATATTTCACCGAAAAGTTCACCGAATTAAAAAATACCAATATAACGCTAGCCGACGGACTTTATCAGCTTAACAGCTCTGCCGAAGATTACGAGCCGTATACATTCACTCTCGCGCCGCATTCCAGCGACACGTTCAGCATAACCGTGTATCTCGACGAGGCTACGTATAAAACCTATAAAGAGATTTTCAAAAACGGCTTTTTCGTCGAAGGTTACGTACGCTTGTTAGCCGAGGAAGAAATGGCGACTATTCCCTATCTCGGCTTTGTCGGCGATTACTCCAATGCGCCTCACGCAGATGCGGACGTTTACAGCGGCAAGCAGTATATTTACGATGCCACCTATCTTTACCGCAATGTTTCCGCAAAAGGCGGCGAGCTGGCCGAAAAGATACTAGGTGCACGTGAATGCGAGGATACGGTAACATACAACAAAAACGAGCTTATCTTCTCTCCCGTATACGACCGCAAGAACGCAAACGTATACCTTAACTTTGGACTTCTTAGAAGCGTGAAGGACGCACACGTAACCATACGAAGTGCCGACGGCAGTCTTATCCGTGAAGAAGCGCTCGGCGACCTTACACGCACCTACGTTAGCGCATCGACGGGTAATATTACCTCGCCGCAAATATACCTCTGGAACGGCAGAGCCGATGACAATTTTGCTTACATCTATCCCGACGGCGAATATACGGTAATCATATCTTACCGCGCTGATGACGCAAGTCCCGTACATGAATTTTCGTACACGCTGAAGCTTGATGCAACCGCACCAACGATTAGCTCGTGCGCTTTTTCTTCCGTTTCGGATTACACCGCGCTTACCATTTCGGCATCTGACAATTTAGGCATCGAACGTATAACCGTAATTGACAACAACGGAGTAAGCGCGCCTGCAATAGCGGACGGCTATTTCGACACAACCAAGCTGACGGGCAAGTATATTTACGTTGAAGTTTACGACCTTGCCTCAAACGTTACCGTAGAGCGCATAGCAAACCCAAACTACTCCTGCGAAGGCTGATTTCTCTCGCGCAACACGGACATGGCAACCGAAAGTCCGAGTGGCAAAACGAAGAGTCCAATAAAGCCAAACAGCTTCGTGCCTACGAACATCGCTATAAGTGTGACCAACGGATGAAGCCCAACCTGTTTTCCGACTATCTTCGGCTCAATTACGTTTCTCGTAACGGTTATTACCGCCCACACAGCGATAAGTCCGACACCGTACCCCACACGTCCGCCGAGCATCGACACGGTAGCCCAAGGCAAAATAACAAGCCCTGTTCCGATAACGGGTAAAATGTCAAGAAGTGCGATGACAAGCGCCGCGGCAGCTGCATTTTGGGTGCCGATGACGGTAAGTCCAAGAAAAAGCATCGCGAAGGTTATAAGCATAATGATCGCATAAGAGCGAAGATATTTAAGCGCCGTGGCAAAAAATTTTCCGCGAAGCTCGCTCATAAAACCGACTGCCCTTTGTGGCAGTCGGTTTTTTAAAAACGTCAGCACCTTCTCAAAGTCAAGTATGAAGAAAAAGCTTGATATAACGGTAAATCCAAGAGATATGATAAATCCTGGTATCGCTGTCGCGACAGCAGAAACCGAGGATAGTACGCGCACAGACATGTCGGACACAGCACCGGCAAGAGACGTGCTGACCGCCTCAAACAAACCGCCGATATCGCCCACAACCTCTCCCGACGACGGGTAGAAACGTGAAGCAATGGCACTTACCCATTCATATGCGCGCCCAATGGCAGGCTCAACGCTCATTCTGTAGAGCTCAGGTAAATCCTCAAAAAAGTTACCAAGCCATAGAATAAGGCGCAAAACGCCTATGCTTATAAGTGTCCCGAGAGTGGCATATACGCAAAGCAGCAGAAAAACAGCCGCTGGGCGGCGACGCATTTTATATTTGCATGACAGAAAACGCACGAGAGGACTTAAAATTGCGGCAATTGCAAAGCCTACAGCAAACGGCGCTATAATTCCAAGTGCGTATTTGAGCGCAAAAAATACTATCGCCGCAATACTCGTGTAATATGCGGCCGACACCAGAAACTGCTTTTTCTTTTCCATAACGGTTCCTTCCGATTTTGTATATTTTACGCACTATGCGAAGTTATATTTTAAAAAAGTTCAAAATATGAACAATCTTCACAATTCGTTCAACATAATGGGGTAAAACTGTGCTAAAATAGTTATTGTAAATATTATTATATGCTTTTTTGGAGGTTATTATGTCAAAGGGCAATCGTAAGCGCGAGGCACAGGCTGCAAAGCAGATAAAGCGTCTCGAGCTAGAAAAATTTGAAGCAAAGAAACGTCGTGTTCGTAAAATTACAACTATTGTAACAATTGCTTTGCTCGTAGCACTTTTCGCAGCTCTCATCGGTGGATGTGCAGCACAGAACATCAAGCTCAACCGCGGCGAATATCTACGCCGTGAAATCGCGGCATCGTCCAAAAATATCGATGTCGACGGCGCTATGATGAATTACTTCTTCAATGATACCTATAATTCGTTCTTGTCCTACTACGGAAGCTACATTTCGTATTTGGGTCTCAACCCTTCCATGTCGCTCAAGCTTCAGCAGGCATCTGAAACCGAAACTTGGTTCGCATATCTTATGTCTGGCGCAAAGGGTACCGTAACTAACACTTTGAAACTTTGTGAAGCCGCAAAGGCTGACGGGGTCGAGCTTACCGATGCAGAGATTGCGGCAGTACGCGCTCGTGCAGACAGAGCCGATACCAAGCTTTACGGACGCGGCACGAATAAGAATGACATTTTCAATGCAAAGCTTCTTGAAGCACTCGCATACAAGTATCAACTCATCAAGGAAAACGAGCTTATTCCCACCGATGCAGATATAGCTGCTCGTTATGAGAATAGCCCCAAGAGCTATCAGTTCGTTAATTACGTTTCCTTCCCGCTCTACTTTGTTGACAGTGAAAAGGATGTAAAGCCAATGCGTGACCAGAAGGTAATCATTACCGAAGAAGACGTTAAAGGCTTTGCAGAGCAGCTCAAGGCGGCAAACACTGTTGACGAGTTCAAGGCAGCGGCAACAGAAGTACTCAAGGCAGAAAACGCTGATATCACCGAAAAGGATATAGAAAACGCAATTGCCTCTATCTCAAACACAGAGGCATCATACACCAAAGACGACAAGGTATCCGAGTGGGCATTTGATGCAAAGCTTGGCGACACATACGTTGCGGTTGATGCTGAAAAGTGCACCTACACTGTATATATGCTCACTGAAGAGGCTCACCGCAACGAGGATCGCACGATAAATGTTCGCCACGTACTTCTCTACGATGATACGTACAAGAACCGTGAGGGCGCTCTAAAGAAGGCTGAAGAGCTTCTTGCAGAGTTCAAGGCAGGCGATATGAGCATCGACTCATTCGCACTTATGGCACTCCAGTATTCTGAAGATCCCGGCTCCTGCTATACCGGCGGTATTTACCTCAACGTAACCGAAGGCGCTATGGTAGAAAACTTTGACAAGTGGTGCTTCGAAGACGGCAGAAAGACTGGCGACACAGGCATTGTTGAAAGCGATTTTGGCGTTCACATCATGTATTTTGATGGTGAAGGCGGCGAAGTATGGCAGTCCACCGTAAGCAACAATATCATAAACGAAGGACTTGAAAAGTTAGATACCGAGTGGACAAAGCAGTACACTGTTGAGTTTGACAATAATGTACTTGATTCTATTCCCGGCTAATTAAAAGTAAAAACGGGTGAGCGCGGCTCATCCGTTTTTTGTTTGTGATCTACTGCACCGCCAAAGCGAGGAGGTCACCGTGTGATACTCGCAAACATAAAAGCAGCACCACTCAAACGTGGTGCTGCTTAATTTTATTCTGTCATCAATATACCTTCGTCCCAGAGATCGTAAGGACAAACGGGAACGTCATAGACCGAAAGACCGATGTGCGGGAAAGGCTTAACCGTAAAGCCCGTTGCACCGGCATACCCGACGATATCGCCCTTTGCAACCGTATCACCAACGGATACCGCAGTGGAGCCGAGGTGGCAGTACCAGCTCTTGAGACCAAGTCCGTGGTCAACCACAACCATATAACCCGGTAAGTCAAGATATCCGACGTAAACAACCTTACCGTTATTCGTAGCCATAACCTCTTTGCCAGCGGTGGCAACATAGTCAACACCACGATGGCGATAAACCTCACCCGTTGCGGAAATGGTACGCCTGATACCAAATCCGACTGTAACATCAGCATTTACAGCTTCCATAAACAACCCTTCCCAAAGCGGCTTGGATTCAGTCTCGGCAACGATAGGAGCCATTGTGTCATTAAATGCCTTCAGCGTAGTTTCTGTGCGTGTCTGGCTTACTGTAGGTGCGTCTATATCGAACGTGCTGCTTCTGAATGTTTTGGGCGTTATGTTGAGAGTCATTTCCTGCGACACTTCTCCGTATGAGCAAATCATATTAATGTCGCCGCCCTCATACTCCATTGGAATGGGTACAAGCGCACGAGCATATCTGCCGTCCATGAAGAAAGTGGGTGTGAAGCCGATGTCAGGTTCAGTTGCGAGGGTAATTGCAGAAGGATCGTCAACGTTTTTTGCGGAGATAACTACGAATTCACCCGGTTCAATCTCGGTCTTACCAAGATAGAACACCGCAGGAAGAAGGATCTTCGCCTTAAACTCATAGGTTGCGGAGCCGTAGCAGCTCTCCGTTTCGGATTCGTACCACTTCGCATCAACAACAACATCTATCGTTCTACCCGCAAGATCGGCGTTTGCAATGTTTGCGTAGCTGTCGCTGAACACAACACCGTTATCATCGCTCACCGTCACGTTAAGGAAATCAGGCTCGTTGTCGAAAGAGAGCGCAAATGCGCCCTTCATCTCATAGATGTTGTCCGTTTTGGGCAACTGCTCTATATCATCAAGCGCAACATAATCCCCCCCGAACGTCTTGTATACCCACTCGCCCGACACAGGAACGAGTTTTTCCGCCGACACGGTCAAAGCCGGGAAAGATGATGTAGCATAAAGGGATCTAGCATATTCAGTAGCGAGGAAAGATTTGGCATCATTTTCGTCTATCTTATAGACTGTCCCGCGGTCGTCAACGTAGTAAGCCTCCGTTGCATTTTCGGAGAAATAGTAGTTGTACGTCTTAACTCTGTCATAGCTGTAGTACTTAAACTCAAAAGAATCTGTACCAACAAGCGCCTCGGGAAGCGAAGTCTTTTTCGATGCGTTATTGTTTATCTTAACAAATCCCGCGATATCAGCAGCCTTTTTAGAATTGTCGGAAGAAAGTGTGAAAAGCTCTCCCGCAGGGTCCGTGATTTCAAGTTTTGTGATACTGCTCTCGCTCACATCCGCGAATTGGGAATACACAAAATTTCCGAGTGCAATAAACGTGGGTATAAATAAAGCGGCGATAATACTTATCGTCACGAGCAAACTCTTGTTAAGCTTCGTCATTTTCATTTTCCCTTCTTATAGAAATCTCTATGTTTACTTGTTTACATATCTACATTATACATTATTTTCTCTATAAGGTCAAGCACCTTTGTGAAATTTTTTAAGGTGAACCTCATTCAAAAAACATCGCACCCTGATGTGTGCGATATTTTGATTATACTCTGCTATCACAGCACCGCAAGTTGCTTCTCTATACCATCAAGATTGAGGAGCTTTTCAATATACTCGCGCTCAGTGAAGAAGTAGTGGTTGGACGTTTCGTAGCCGATAAGCGGCGACTTTTCCATAAGGGAAAGCTGTTCCAAAATCAACTTTTTCTCTTCTTTGAGCAATGTAAGAAGCTCGTCACGGCTCTCTGGAAGACTACGTTTTGCAAGCACGTAATTTGTGTGAATAATCTCACTCTTATATTGAAGCGTTGCAAAACGTGCAAAGACATAGAGTTCGCAGGCAATTTCACTGTGCGCGGCATATTTAAGGATTTCACACGCCTCTTCCCACTTGCTCACAAGCTTCCCTAGCTGCGACTGATAAATGTCGACAGGATACGGCTTCGTATACCTCTCCACATCATCAAAACCGTAAGAAATCATCGCGGATTGATTTTCGTTCGGAGTAAGGCTCCAAAGGTTTGCAGGTCCGAGATTTTTAGGCGAGAAATAA
Source organism: Candidatus Flemingiibacterium sp. (assembly GCA_045579105.1). Classification (GTDB taxonomy): domain Bacteria; phylum Bacillota; class Clostridia; order Oscillospirales; family CAG-272; genus Flemingiibacterium. Next base: position 46,479 of record JAZNLM010000046.1, on the reverse strand, counting down.
AGCGGATTCCCGCAGAAGGGGTACTCCTTGAAGCCCTCACAGAAAAGTTTTACTGCGCGGTGTACACCCTCTGCGTCCTCACCGTACTGCTTTTTGTACCACGCCTCAATATCAAACGTATCGGGCGACTTCATATAGTCGGAGATAATGTCGTATGTGACCGACGGATAACCGCCGAGTGTCCAAGTTAACATATAATCGTCCACGCCGAACTTGTGGAGATTTTCAAGGTGCTCAATCTCAAGGTCGAATACGGGCAGATACGGTACAACCGCACACTCCCAGCTGCAGGAAACCTGCACTTTTGCAAAGCACCTGTGACCGTTCTCTATAGCCGCACTGTAGATAAACTTGGCATATTCGCTTGGACCGGGATTCGAGATAGAGTAATCAACAAGCTGGGTTTCAATTCCACCCTTATCAAGCTTCATCCTGTCCTCACTCACGTGCATAACAGCAATTTCGGAGTGCAGCTCGGCCATAGCACGTTCTATGTCCTCGCTCTCCCATCCCATACTTTGCTCCCACGCCCACGTGTACGCGATAACCTCAGCGTCACTTCCAGCATCGCGGATAGCCTTGTGCATTATGTTATTTACAAGCACTGGAAGCTTATATACAGGAATATCCTTGCACCTTGGACAGTTGCATCTTTCTTTACCGCCCGAAGCGCAGGTCGTGGAGTTTTCGCTCATTGTAATGGTGAAAATACCGCCAATGTCCGGAAGTTCCTCGAAAAGGTCCCGTGTTGCATAGTAGAGGTATTCTTTGGGCTCTTGGGCAGAAAGACACAAGCTGACAGCGCTGTCGCCGTGAGCCTTGCCGGCAATTTCCGGATTACCGTATTTATCGAACATATCCTTTGAAACCGCCCGCGGCTCATTGAAATACAGAAATATTTTCATACCGCGCTTTGCCGCACGGTCAATAAGGCCCTTTAAGTTCTTGCGGCGCTTCTTATAGTCACGGCTCAGCTCCGGATTGTAGTGGTACGGAGAAAGAGTCGATAGGACAGCGTGTAAAAACAATGACTTTACGCCTTGCTTCGCATAAGCATCGAGAAGCGCATCAGGCAGGTGTGAACGCGAATCCTCAAGGAACGTGTCACCGCACGGCGACAGAAAGCCATGAGCAATGCTCATATTCCCGCCCTGTGTAACGAAATACTGCGGTTCTGTGTCGGTGGTATCGGTGAAAAAGTCGAACACCCGACGCTCTGACGTATCATACTTTCGAACGATAGCCGCAACCGTTTCTGTTTGCTCTACCTGCTTTTTAGTTAGTGCAGTGTATATAGGCGCTTCACATTCGGGCTTATTCCTACAGAGCTTAACCCATAGAAAGTCCTCATTCATAAGGGAAAACTCGAAGCGATGCGCATCAAAATCAAGCAATGTCATAAGTTGCTCGTAAGTGAGTATGAACCAGTTGTTTCTGAAAATCGTTATGTATCCCCGCTGCAGCCACGCAGGATCACACTCCCCCGTACGAAGTCCGAGTCTTGCCGCCTCGCGCTCAACATCCTCTATAGTACAGCCGATAACCTTGGCAATATTTTCGCTCGGTACCCTTCGGTAATTTCTGTATATTACTGTTTGCCAAACGGTGGGAAAATTCACTTTTTCAGATGTCATTTTTATGATTTTGGGAAGCATAACGGTATCCTCCAAAAAGAATGAATGACCACACAAAATTCACGTCTGTTCACTCATTTTAGCATATGATTTACATATTGTCAAGTTCTTTTTTAACACATCAAACTGAACCGATTTTTAGATAATATCGCGCTCGGTGCGGGGATAGTTGTTTAACGTTTCATAAGCCACCACTGTAAACTGCTTCCAAAGGTTAGGCAGCTTTTCGTACTGAATTATGTAAATATAATCGGATACGGCTTTCTATAACATTCGTGGGCGCACGGACATGGCGAGAGAACTGCAGGAACGCCGTGAATAGCAAGGCTGGTGATGCCGTACTTGGCATAACCGTAGAGGAGCGAATCGGGAATATGCGTTCCTGTGTAGCTTACAAACTGATCAACACAGCGGGTAAGATACCTACGAAATACGCAAAAAATATCCAAGTAGGGCGCTGTGAAATCACAGCGCCCTACTTTTCGTCCATTATTTAAATAGCTTTTTAATTCTCTCTGCCGCCTCGCGGGTACGCTCACGGTCACCGAATGCAGTAAGGCGGAAGAAGCCCTCGCCCATCTCGCCAAAACCAGCACCGGGGGTACCTACGACGTTAGCCTTCGTTAAAAGCAAGTCGAAGAATTCCCACGAGCCCATACCGCTCGGGCACTTGAGCCAAATGTAGGGAGAGTTTACGCCGCCGGTGTACCAGATACCAAGCTCATCAAGCGCCGCAGTAATAATGCTTGCGTTTTCCTTGTAGTAAGCCAGATTTTCTGCAATCTGCGCGCGTCCTTCGGGAGTGAACACCGCCGCAGCAGCTCGTTGTACGGGATAGGAAACACCGTTGAATTTAGTTGTCTGACGGCGAAGCCAGAGCTTGTTAAGAGAAAGTCCGTCGCAGTTAAGCTCAAGCGGAACTATAGTCCAACCGCAGCGAGTACCGGTAAATCCCGCAGTCTTGGAGAACGAACAGAACTCAATAGCACAGTCGCGCGCTCCCTCAACCTCATAGATTGAGCGAACAAGCTCCTTCGAGGAAACAAACGATTCATAAGCCGCATCGAAAAGAATGATAGCGTCCTTTGCCTTTGCGTAGTCAACCCACGCCTTCATCTGATCGCGGTTGTATGCCGCGCCGGTGGGGTTGTTCGGTGAGCAAAGATAGATAATGTCCGCATCAACGCTGTCGTCGGGCATCGGAAGAAAGTTATTCTCCGCACTGCCGTTCATATAAATGATATTACGTCCGTCCATAGTGTTCGTGTCAACGTAAACGGGATAAACAGGATCAGGAACAAGGACGGTATTGTCCTTTGCGAAGATGTCGAGAATATTTCCAAGATCGCTCTTTGCACCGTCAGAAATGAAGATTTCGTCAGCGTTAAGCTCTACGCCGTCCTCACTCTTGTAGTAATCCTTGATAGCATCCTTTAAGAAGCCGTAGCCCTGCTCGGGACCGTAACCCTTGAATGTGTCCTTGTTTGCCATTTCGTCGGTAGCCGCGTGAAGCGCCCCAACAACAGCAGAGCAAAGCGGAAGCGTAACGTCGCCTATACCAAGGCGGATAACGTCAGCGTCGGGATTGTTTGCCTTAAAATCGGCAACTTTTTTCGCTATATCGGAAAAAAGATAGCTTTCCTTGAGTTTTTTGTAGTTGGTATTGATTTTCATATGTGATCTCCCTTTGAAATTCATCAATAGGTATATTGTAGCACACTAAAGTAAAAATTTCAATATATATTTTATGAAAAATCAAAAAAATTGCTCTGTGCACAAGAAGGGTGCTGTCCGCAAACGGACAGCACCCCAAAATTATTCGTCCCAAAGCACAACTTCGCCTACTTCAAGCGTTTTCGTCACGTTTATAAGGCGCTGATTTGACGAACCGCGGAATTTGAGTGACAGATTGCGCTTTGCGTGCTCATATCTGCCGTCGACGAGTACGTCGATAAGCGAGAGTATTTCGTCCGTACACTCGCATCTCGGGTGCGAGCCGTCACACTTTAACTCCTCAAATGTAAATCCTGTAAACACCCATATGCTTTTGTCGGGATACGCCGCGCGGACACGGGTAAGGAATGGTAACAACGCGCGCTGATTCGACGGTTCAAACGGCTCTCCGCCGAGTACTGTAAGACCGTTTATATAGGACAGCGCGAGCATTTCGATTATCTTGTCTTCAACTGCCGCCGTGAACTCCTCACCGTACAAAAAATCCCACGTTTCCGGCTGAAAGCAGTGCTCACACCGGTTAGTACACCCCGACACAAAAAGCGTTACGCGAACGCCCTCTCCATTGGCGACGTCACAGTTTTTAATATTTCCGTAATGCATTATAAGTGAAGCACTCTTTCCTTGATTTCCTGCGTTCTGCCCTGATTCCAGAACTGTGTGCCGATGTATCCGCAGGTACGGCGTGCTACGTTCATCTTATCTTGGTCGGTGTTACCGCAGTTGGGGCAAGTCCAAATAAGCTTGCCGTCCACCTCACGAATCTCAATCTCACCGTCAAAGCCGCACTCCTGACAGTAATCACTCTTGGTGTTAAGCTCCGCGTACATAATGTTATCGTAAATACAACGGATAACCTGCATTACCGCCTCGAGATTGTTCTGCATATTCGGAACTTCGACGTAGCTTATAGCTCCGCCTGGCGAAAGCGCTTGGAATTTTGCCTCAAATATTAGCTTGTCAAAGGCGTTGACATCTTCGGTAACGTGAATGTGATAGGAGTTTGTGATGTACGACTTGTCGGTAACATCCTTGATGATACCAAAACGGCGCTGTAAGCACTTTGCAAACTTATACGTTGTTGATTCAAGCGGTGTACCGTAAAGTGAAAAGTCGATATTATGCTCCGCCTTCCACTTGCGGCAAGCGGCGTTCATATACTCCATAACCTCAAGTGCAAACGGTGTTGCATCGGGATCGGTGTGTGATCTGCCCGTCATATAACGTACGCACTCATAAAGCCCTGCGTACCCGAGAGAAATGGTCGAATATCCACCGTAAAGAAGCTTGTCAATCTTCTCACCCTTTCCGAGTCTTGCAAGCGCACCGTACTGCCAGAGAATAGGCGCGGCATCGGACAGCGTACCCTTAAGACGCTCATGGCGGCACATAAGCGCTCGGTGACAAAGCTCAAGTCGCTCGTCGAATATCTTCCAGAACGAGTCACGGTCCTTTTCGCTCGACAGCGCGATGTCAACAAGGTTAAGCGTCACAACGCCCTGATTAAATCTTCCGTAATACTTCGGCTGACCGTTTTCGTCAACGTAAGGAGTAAGGAAGCTGCGGCAGCCCATGCAGGTGTAGCAATGACCGTCGCCATTTTTATCAATCTTCAGTTCAAGCATCTTTTTTTCGGAGATGTAGTCAGGTACCATACGCTTCGCTGTACACTTTGCTGCGAGCTTAGTGAGATAATAATACGGCGCGTCCTCGTTGATATTATCTTCTTCGAGAACGTAAACGAGCTTCGGGAACGCGGGTGTTACCCAAATGCCCTTCTCGTTCTTAACGCCCTGATATCGCTGATTTAGAACTTCCTCGATTATCATTGCAAGATCGCGCTTTTCGGCTTCGTTCTTGGCTTCGTTAAGATACATAAATACCGTAACGAAAGGCGCCTGACCGTTTGTGGTAAGAAGAGTTACGACCTGATACTGTATGGTCTGAACACCGCGACGAATCTCCTCGCGAAGTCGTTTCTCAACAAGCTCACTTATCATCTCGTCTGCAAGTTCAAGCCCGATACTCTTGTTTTCTTCCTTAACGTCTGCGGTTATCTTATCCCGGCTGACCTGTACAAACGGAGCAAGATGAGTAAGCGAAATGGACTGACCACCGTATTGATTCGAAGCAACCTGCGCGATTATCTGCGTTGCGATATTACAAGCGGTAGAGAAGCTGTGCGGGCGCTCGATAAGAGTACCCGTGATAACTGTACCGTTCTGCAGCATATCCTCGAGATTAACGAGGTCACAGTTGTGCATATGCTGCGCGTAATAGTCGGTGTCGTGGAAATGGATTATGCCCTCGTTATGCGCCTTGACAATATCCTCGGGCAGAAGTATGCGAGTGGTGATATCGCGCGACACCTCACCTGCCATATAGTCGCGCTGGGTGGAGTTGATAACCGGGTTTTTGTTCGCGTTTTCCTGCTTTGCTTCTTCGTTGTTACACTCGATAAGAGAGAGTATCTTGTCGTCAGTTGTGTTCGACTGACGAACAAGGCTTCTCGTGTAACGATAGGTGATGTACAGCTTTGCAAGCTCGAAAGCCCCATGCGCCATAAGCTGATGCTCAACCATATCCTGAACTTCCTCGACCTCAGGCGAACGTCCGAGTGTTTCACAGCTTATAACTACGCTTTCAACTATGCGCTCAATCTGAAGCGGCGTTATTCTGTACGCTTCCTCAATAGCATCGTTAGCCTTGCTGATGGCTATGGAAATTTTGGACTTGTCAAACTCCGCTTCAGAGCCGTTTCTTTTGATTATTTTCATAAATTTTTATCTCCGCATTTTTACATATTATTTTCATCGTTACCACAACATATAGTGGTTGTTGCTTTTCTATGATACCATATATTGTGGTGCTTGTCAACGGGTATTTGAAAGATTTTTCATTTTCGGCGTTGTTAACAAACAATGTATATATTTTCACATTACGGATGTCATCTTTCCTTCTTCAAAAGGATGACTACTCGTCACTTTGTTATTTTGTTGACAATTTGCATAGAATTACAGCTGGAAATCGATTTTTTTGTTAATTTCGTGGTTTTTGCTCTTGCAATTTTTAAGATGGTATAGTATAATGTATTCATGAGATTATATTTCAAAATTCACAAAATAAAAACGAGGTGAAAGAATTGGCTCTTACCTTCCGTGGCGGTATCCACGTAAAAGAACACAAGAATACTCGCGGCTGTGCTATTGCTCACATGACGCCGCCAAAAACCGTAGCAATACCGATGTCGCAGCATATCGGTGCACAGGCTGTCCCTTGCGTTGAAATTGGCAACACAGTTTGTAAAGGTCAGCTCATCGGCAAAGTCGAAGACGGTCTTGGATGTCCTGTACACGCAAGCGTGTCAGGCACAGTTGTAAATATGGAATATATGCCGGGTATAAACGGCGCAATGATACACACCGTCATCATCGAAAACGACGGAAAGAACACGATTCATCCCGATATAAAACCGTGGGATAAGGCACTTTGTGATACAAGCGCAGGGGAAATAATCGAGATAGTCAAAAATGCCGGTATTTCCGGTATGGGCGGCGCTACATTCCCGACGTACGCAAAGATTAGCTCAGCGCTCGGAAAGATAGACACTCTCATCATAAACGGCGCAGAGTGTGAACCGTTTATAACGGCTAATCACCGTTTGATGTTAGAATATCCCGAAGCCGTTATCGGCGGACTGAAAGTGCTTATGCACACATTCGGTCTTAAAGAAGGTATTATAGGCGTAGAGGACAATAAACTTGATGCTGCCAAAGTGCTTAAAGACACCCTTGGCGAGGATACTTCCATAAAAGTAAAAGTTCTTAAAACAAAATATCCGCAGGGCGACGAGCGTCAGCTTATATACGCGCTCACCAAAAGACGTCTTGCGGCAGGCAGACTTCCCACAGAGGTCGGCTGCTGTGTATTCAATGCAGAAACTGCGGCGGCTATTTACAACGTTATGCAGACGGGTATGCCGCTTGTTGAGCGTATCGTAACCGTTGACGGTGACTGCATCAAAAATCCCGGCAATGTTTTTGCCCCGATAGGTACTACCTACCGCGACCTTATCGAATTCTGCGGCGGACTTGTCAAAACTCCCCGAAAACTAATCTGCGGCGGTCCGATGATGGGTGCGGCACAGTGGGATATCAACACACCGATAACAAAAGGAACATCTGCCGTACTTGCTCTTTCCGCTGATATGGAGTATAAATACGAACAGCCGCCGATATGCATCAGATGCGGGCGCTGCGTCAAGAACTGCCCCATGCATCTCATGCCCAATTATCTGACGATGTTCTCAAAGCTTGGACGTCTTGATTTGGCAGAACAGTTCAATATCATGAGCTGTATCGAGTGCGGAAGCTGCTCATACAACTGCCCCGGTCACGTTTCAATAGTTCAGCGCATACGCGCCACAAAAATGAAGATAAACGACCGCAAGAAGGCCATGCAGAAAGCCCTTGAAGAAAATAAACCTAAGAAGGAGGATGAGTAATGTCAAACGCCTCTGAAACAAAAAACGAAATGATAACCTCACCCGTAGAGGATACTATAGACGCGCATATGCCCGAATTCCTCACGGTATCACCTTCACCTCACATTCGCGCGTACGTTACCACAAGAACTGTTATGCTCGATGTTTGTATAGCGCTTATGCCCGCACTTATATGGGGCATATATATGTTCGGTTGGAGAGCACTGACAATAACGGCAATCTCCGTAATATTTGCCGTGCTTTCCGAATTCGTGTATCAGAAAATAATGAAGAAGCCGATAACCGTGCTCGACTTTTCCGCGGTTGTAACGGGACTTCTTCTTGCGCTTAATCTTCCTGTGTCTGTACCGCTGTGGATACCCGCAGTAGGTTCGATATTCGCTATAATCGTTGTAAAACAGCTTTTCGGCGGTATCGGAAGAAACTTTATGAACCCGGCACTCGCTGCAAGAGTTTTCCTTTTTGCGTGGCCCTATCTTAACTCGTACCCCAAGCAGGGCACGGCAATGTCGCCTATCTCAATCGGCGCACCAGATATTGTTGCAAGTGCAACTCCTCTGTCCTCTCTCAAAGAAGGCTCACTTCCCACAAACGCCACCCTTTTCGATGCTCTTATCGGAAACGAAGCGGGCTGTATCGGTGAAGTTTCTGCGCTTCTTCTAACGGCAGGATTTATTTACTTGCTTGCACGCCGCATCATAACTTGGCATACTCCGATTGCTTATATAGGCACGGTGTTTGTTCTAGCACTCATATTCCCGCAGGGCGCAAACGCGCTTGATTTCGCTCTTTGGGAAATACTTTCGGGCGGACTTTTCCTCGGCGCGATATTTATGGCGACCGACTATTCCACCTCGCCCATTATGCCGCGCGGCCGCATCATATACGGTATTGGCTGTGGTTTAATCACCGTGTTTATCCGTTACTTCGGAACATATCCCGAGGGCGTATCCTTCTCGATACTTATAATGAATCTGCTCGTATGGTATCTTGACCTTTACACCAAGCCCAAGAAATTCGGAGGTGCCAAATGAGTAAATACACATTAAAAGACGTGAAAAATCAACTGCTCGACGGTCTTTTCTTCAAGAATCCCGTCTTCATGCAGCTTCTCGGCATGTGTGCTACCCTTGCTGTAACAACTTCGGTAACGAACGCTATCGGTATGGGACTTGCGACAACGGCAGTGCTTATTTGCTCAAACGTGTTCATATCGCTTCTTCGTAAATTTATACCCAAGGAGATGCGTATAGCATCTTATATAGTCATCATCTCCGGCTTTGTTACAGCGGTACAGCTTCTTATCAAAGCATTTCTGCCCTCTCTTGACAAGGCTCTCGGACTTTTTATTCCGCTTATCGTCGTAAACTGCATCATTCTTGCACGCGCAGAATCTTTTGCGTCCAAGAATAAAGTGCTTCCCTCTGCCGTCGATGGTCTTTCTATGGGACTTGGCTTCACATTCGCCCTCATAGCACTTTCGACTGTACGTGAAATTATAGGTGCAGGTACGTTTGCAGGAATACGTATTCTGCCCGAGGCATACGAGCCTGCAACCATATTTGTATTCCCTACGGGTGCGTTCTTAACTCTCGGTATGCTTATAGCACTAATGAATAAGATAATGTCCGCAATTCGCAAGAACAGCGAGCGAAAGAAGGCAGAGTTCGCAAAAGCACAAGCCATTGAAGAACTCGAAGAAATCAAGAAAAAATATGCTGATGAACCCGACGACGTAAAATTCGCCGTACAGACTGCGAAGGAGGAGTAAAATATGGATTACTTAGTGGATATATTGCTCCTTATGCTCGGAGCTGTACTCGTTGAAAACTATATTTTTGCGAAGTTCCTGGGTATATGCCCGTTCCTTGGTGTATCTGAGAAGCCCGACACCGCACTCGGTATGGGTTTTGCGGTGATGTTCGTTATGACGCTTTCGAGCGCCGCAACATGGCTTGTTTACAATCTCATACTGGTTCCGCTGAAGCTTGAATATCTCGAAACCATCGCGTTTATTCTTATAATCGCATCGCTGGTACAGATAATCGAGATGTTCCTTCGCAAGTTCATTCCTGCGCTTTACGGTGCACTCGGCATTTATCTGCCGCTTATCACCACAAACTGTGCAGTGCTCGGTTCCGCGCTTCTCAACATTCAGAACGGCTACGATTTTGTGCAGTCGCTTGCATACGGCTTTTCCTCTGCGCTGGGCTTCACGCTCGCTATTGTAATATTCGCAGGCGTTCGTATGCGTATTTCTTTCGCTAAGCCGCCTATGTCGTTCCGTGGAACTCCGATAGCACTTATTGCCGCAGGACTTATCGCCATGGCATTTTCCGGTTTCTCGGGAATGTCGTTCTAAACACAGGAGGTAACAATGACTGAAAATATTCAGAATATACTCTACGCCGTACTCGCGTTTTTGGCGTTGGGTGGAGTGATGGGCATACTTCTTGCCGTTGCCTCAAAGGTGTTTTTCGTGAAGACCAACGAGAACGTAGTAGCTATCGCCGAAATTCTCCCCGGCGCTAACTGCGGTGGCTGCGGCTACTCTGGCTGTAATGCTCTCGCCGAAGCTATCGTAAAGGGTGAGGCAAAAACCTCTGCTTGCGTTGCAGGAGACGAAGTGATTGCCGAAAAAATCGCTGAAATAATGGGTGTTCCCGCCGAAAAACCGGTACGTAAGCGTGCACAGGTAATGTGCTCGGGAACCGCTGAATATGCTAAAAAGAAATACGCCTATAAAGGCGCGCACGACTGCTTTGCCGCATCGAAAATGGGCGGCGGTGACAAACTCTGTCCTAACGGCTGTATCGGTCTTGGCTCGTGTGCGGCGGCGTGCAAGTTCGATGCTATTGACATCGTTGACGGCGTTGCAGTTGTCGACTACGAAAAGTGTCAGGCTTGCGGACAGTGTGTTGAAGCCTGTCCTAAGCATATCATTCGCATAATCCCATACGATGCTACCCACTGGGTTGGCTGTATGTCTGTCGACAAAGGCGCAGTAACCAAGAGCTACTGCGACGTTGGCTGTATAAGCTGCAAGATTTGCGAGAAGGCGTGCGACTACGATGCCATTCACGTAAAGGGCTTCGTTGCGGCTATCGACTACGATAAATGCACGATGTGCGGCGAATGTGTGTCAAAATGTCCGAGAAAGATAATCTGGTCGGACAGAAAGCAACGCGTAAGCATCACTATTCAGCCTGAAGATATCAAAAAGGGATAACGATTTGCGAGGTGCGCCCGGCGCACCTCGTTTGTCGCGTTTTATGAAAGGAGTGCGTATGATAAAACTGTATCTCGCCACGTGCGACAAATCGAATGAACACGCCGTGGGCGTTTCACTCGCCAAATACGCGCTTCATGATGCGTACACTATCACAGCCCCTCTAAAAAAGGATACTCGCGGCAAACCTTATTTCGACGGCGTGCCAGCACATGTCAGCATTTCACACTCTAATAAATTATGCCTCGTGGCAGTATCCGGCACAGAAATAGGCGCAGATATCGAGTATATCACCCCCCACCCCGACAAGCTTACTCGCCTGGCAGAGCGTTTCTTCACGCCTTATGAGAGCGAATACGTAAAAGCCGCACCGCGTGAAAGATTTTATGAAATCTGGTGCGCGAAAGAGAGCTATATAAAATACACAGGCGAAGGTTTTTTCCGCCCACTCTCGAGCTTTTCTGTTTTTGACACAGAAATACAATTTTCTCACTTTGACATCGCCGGCTATCACATCGCCGTCTGCTCACACGAATACCTCGCGGATACGCCGCCAGTTTTCGTGGGCACCGCTAAACTTGATAACTTTGCAAAATAGGAGCATATATGCGAACTTTATATATAAAACAGAATGATGCAGGTCAGCGTCTTGACAAATTCCTTTCAAAAGCAGTCAAAGCACTCCCGAAATCGCTTATGTACAAGTCCATACGAACGAAAAAGATAAAGGTAAACCGCAAACGTACCGAGATAAGCTATATCCTAAACGAAGGGGATACGGTCGAACTGTTTTTAGCCGAGGAATTTTTTTCCGAAACCGCCGTGGAAGAAGCGTTTATGAGGCTCACACCCCGCCTCGATATTGTTTACGAGGACGAAAACATTATACTTCTGGACAAGCGCCCGGGACTTATCGTTCACTCAGACGACAAAGAGGACATTAACACGCTCATAAGCCACGTTAAGGCATATCTTTACCGCAAGGGGGAGTACAAGCCCGAGGACGAGCAGTCCTTCGCTCCTGCGCTTTGCAACCGAATTGACCGCAATACGGGCGGTATTGTCATCGCGGCAAAAAACGCCGAGGCGCTCCGTGTGATGAACGAAAAAATCAAAAACAATGAGCTTTCAAAATTCTACCTTGCCGCAGTACACGGACGTCTTCAGAAAAGCTCCGACACACTTACAGGGTACCTCAAAAAAAACGCGTCCAACAATATCGTAGATATAATAGCCACACCCCGTGCGGGATATAAACAGATAATAACCAAATACCGTGTACTTGATGCGCGACGCGACTTGTCGCTTGTTGAAGTCGAGCTTGTGACGGGACGTACGCACCAGATACGCGCGCACTTCTCGTCAATCGGCCACCCGCTTCTCGGTGACGGCAAGTACGGCGTGAACCGTGATGACAAAAAGCTAGGATATAAATTCCAAGCACTTTACGCTTACCGACTTGAGTTTCACTTTAAAACGAAGGGCACAGCACTCGATTATCTTGACGGAAAATCTTTCTCTGCGGACAAGAAAAAAATCTGGTTTATTGACGAATTTAAATAATATCATATTTTTGTTCACAGTATTATGATAAAATAAATATGTTAAATTACTTGTATTTTGACGAAAGAAGGCTGTAAATGGGTAATTTTTTACATACACTTGGCGAGCCTGCCCGCCAATTTACAAACGCGCCTCTGCGTGCGGCTTTGGCAATACTCGCAGGACTTTCGCTTATAATAAATATTTTCCTTGAAATTGCACTGCGTTTCTCGATTTTTTCACTGACTGACCATATTACATCGCATCCACTCGCCTTTTTGACGAACGTACTTGTGATATTCTTAACCATCTCTCTGAGTCTGCTCTTTAAACGTCGATTTGCAACAGCATTTTTTGTATCATTTCTCTGGATACTCCTCGGGGTTATAAACCTTTTCGTAATGCTCAAGCGAGGCACACCGCTGTCAGCCATAGATTTTCTGATAATAAAAGAAGCTTTCAGCATCGCAGGCGCATACTTCACAGTATTCCACCTAGTGCTTATCGGCGTGCTGCTTGTGCTTGCCGTTACTCTTATATTACTGCTCTTTATAAAAGGTCCGCAACGCGAAAAAATGGATTACAAACGCTCGTTCATCGGCTTTGGTTCTATCACAGCTGTGACCGCATTGGCAGTGCTTTTATCCTCTCATTTCTTGTCTATGCCTGCTATGCTTATTGATGCATATTTTGACAACGGCTTTGTATATTGCTTCTCGCGCAGTGCCATAGTACACGGCGTTGATCGCCCTGATGACGATGCCATAAACAAAAAGGATGAGTTTATGGATAAGCTCGGCACAACTGTCGGTGCAGTACCAACCGATGCGCCCAATATAGTAATCGTACAACTTGAATCCTTCTTTGATGTAAAATACGTACAAGACGTAGAGTTTTCAAAGGACCCAATTCCGAATTTCACCGCACTCAAAGAGAACTGTATTTCCGGCTTTATGGACGTAACGCAGAAGGGCGGCGGTACATCGAATATAGAATTTGAATTTCTGACGGGTATGAACCTAAAGCACTTCGGCCCGGGCGAATTTCCTCATACAACGATTTTAAAAAGCCGGGCATGTGAGAGTCTGGCTACTAACCTCAAAGAGCTTGGCTACAGCGCACACGCTCTCCACAATCATATTGCAACGTTTTATAACCGCAACACGGTTTATGCCTCACTCGGCTTTGACACGTTCACCCCACTTGAAATGATGACAAACATTGAGCGCAACATACTTACCTTCTGTACCGACGATGTACTTGTCAGTGAGATAGAATCAGCACTTGACTCTACAGAAGCCCAGGATTTGGTTTTTGCAATCAGCGTAGAGGGACATGGTGGATATCCGAACTACAACCTTGAGGGTTACTACACCGATGATGATATAGATGTAAAAGGTATTGAGGATGAGGAAACCTATTATCAATACCGCTTCTACTTAAAGCTCATCGAACAAATGGACCAAACAGTAAAAGACATATGTGAGCTTATGGAATCGCGCGGTGAACCATACGTGCTGGTCTTTTACGGGGATCACCTTCCTGCCCTGCCCATAACTGATGAACAACTCGAAAACGGAAACGTTTATCAAACCGAATACGTTATAAAATCAAGCATAGAGCTTTCCGGAACTGCTGAGATTTCCGATATAAACGAGCTTGATAAAAACCTTACCGCATATCAGCTCGCGGCGTATATCCAACAGCTTTGCGGTATGTCGGTGGGAGATATAACAAAACTTCATCAGCATGAATTTGAAACGGGTGGAAACTATAATGACATCCTCGAAACGATCACCTACGAGCAGCTTTATGAAGACGAGGCTAAATACGAGCCTTCCGATATGAAGATCGGGACTCGTCCCGTGGTGCTTGACTCCTACTATGTGTACGGTCAAACACTGTATATATACGGCTCCGGCTTCAACACCTACAGTAAAGTCAAGGTGAACGGTATAAAACGCGGCACAACTTACATTGACGAAAACACACTGGCTATCGAAAACGTAAAAGACATAAAAAGCATTGAGGTACTTCAGCTTGCCGATGACGGCACCGAGCTTGCCGCATCAAACATAATCAAATAAAAAATCACCCGCGGCTGAAGCCGTGGGTGATACTTTTTATTTCTTCACCTTTTCCTGCTTAGGATGAGGACCGTTGTGCTTGCTCGGAATTACACCGCGCGCTGAGGTTTTGTTTTCGGGAATAATATCTCCTGCCCTGGTAAGTGCGATCTTTGTGAAGAGCGGACCTACAAGCTCAAGAATAAGTACCGAGAACAGAACGATGTTGCGAATCAGGTAACCGTCGGCAAGGTCACTCACCTGAAGCGACATACCGAGTGCAACGCCCGCCTGAGGAAGAAGAGTGATACCGAGATACTTACAAACCTTGGGGGAGCACTTCATCCACTTTGCACTAAGTCCTGCACCGCCCCATTTACCGAGTGCACGCGCGAGAAGGAACGTAACACCGATAATTACAACAGAAGCGTTACCGAACACAGAGATGTCAAGCTCCGCACCTGAAAGTACGAAGAAGAGAATGAACAAAGGAGTAGTCCAACCGTCAACCCTCTCCATAAGCTCTTCGGAATAGTCACAGAGATTGCAGAACATTGTACCGAGCATCATGCAGACGAGCAAGGACGAGAATCCGATCTCAACGGGACCGATATGGAACTTTAGCATGGAGAGCGCAACCGTGAGGAACACGAACGCAATCGCCATAGACATACGCTTGGAGCGTGAATGGAAGAAACGCTCGATAAGAGTAAGCACCACGCCCATAAGTGCGCCGAAAGCAAGAGATGCAACGATCTCAATAAGGGGATTTACGATAATGGAAACGATATCCATCGTTGCTTCAGGATTGTCAAGTACGCGTGCGATGCTGAGCGATACTGCAAAAACGATAAGTCCGACAGCATCGTCGATAGCAACAATCGGCAAGAGCAGATCGGTAAGCTCACCCTTAGCCTTATACTGACGTACAACCATAAGCGTTGCCGCAGGAGCAGTCGCAGTTGCGATAGCACCGAGAACAATAGCGGCAGGCTTCGAAATCGGCAGAACACCGGTAACGGAGAGTACCAGAAGTACAACGTCTACGATAAGAGCAGCGGCAAGTGCCTGGAATATACCGATAAACGTAGCCGCTTTACCAGTCTGCTTAAGCTGTGACAGACGGAACTCGTTACCGATAGAGAAAGCGATAAAGCCGAGCGCCGCTGTGGAGATAACGGACAAATGCTCGATGCTTTCAGCCGAATTGAAGCCGAGACCATCAACCCCGAGCGCACCGATACAGAACGGACCGACGATAATTCCCGCCACAAGATAAGCGGTAACTGCCGGCAACGAAACAAGCTTTGCGAGTCGGGAAAGCATCAATCCGACGAGCATTGCAAACGAAATTGATAAAAGCAATGTCATAACTGCACTTCCAAAAAATATATTAGCCACCCATTTGAGAGACCTATATTATATTAGTACTAAAACGTCATTTTGTCAATAGTGAAAATAGACAAAATATAACAAAATCCCGCCCTTTTTTAGGACGGGAATTCTTGGAATTTTATTCGCTGTACATAGGCGTGGACAGATAGCGCTCGCCCGTGTCGGGAAGAAGTGCCACGATGACCTTTCCGTTGTTCTCCTCGCGCCTTGCCACAAGCGCTGATGCGTGAAGTGCCGCACCGGATGTTATGCCGACTAAAATCCCTTCGGTTTTGACAAGTGCTCGCCCTGCCGCATAGGCTTCACCCTCTGTAACAGTGATTATTTCGTCAATAAGCGACGTGTCGAGTATCTCGGGAACAAAGTTCGCGCCGATACCCATAAGCCCGTGCGCACCTGGTTCTCCCTTGGAGAGAAGCGGCGAGGATGACGGCTCAACAGCAACTATTTTTATATTTGGATTTTTCTCTTTGAGATATCTGGCCGTACCCGTAAGAGTTCCGCCCGTGCCGACACCTGCCACGAAGATATCAACGGTTCCGTCGGTGTCTTCCCATATTTCGGGACCGGTCGTTTCATAGTGCGCTTGGGGATTTGAGGGATTTTCAAATTGACCTGCGATGATGCTACCGGGCGTTTTTGAGGCGATTTCCTGCGCCTTTTCGATAGCACCCGTCATACCTTTCGTTCCATCTGTCAGAACAAGCTCTGCGCCGTACGCGCGCAGAAGTGCGATACGCTCACTACTCATCGTATCGGGCATAGTTAAAATGATCTTGTATCCCTTTGAAGCGCCCACCGCAGCAAGTCCTATACCAGTGTTGCCGCTTGTCGGCTCGATAATCGTAGCCCCCGGTTTAAGTTTGCCGTTTTTTTCAGCGTCTTCAATCATTTTTGCGCCAACGCGGTCCTTAACACTTCCCGCGGGATTGAAATATTCAAGCTTTGCGAGAATTGTTGCACCGATTTTACGCTCTGCCGCAAAGCGTGACACACGAAGAATAGGTGTTTTTCCGATAAGCTCGCAAACGGAATTTTTTACATTCATCCCAAAATCCTTCTTTCAGTTCATAATAATATTATTTTATCACTGAGCTTTAAACTTGTCAAGTGTACGGACGTTTTTCGACATTTTCGACATTTTTAGACAAAAACGTAGAATTGTGAAACAAATCGCCACCGCAATATTCGGTTGTCTTTCACATTGAAAAGTCAACGCGTATATGCTATAATATATTAGGTATAGTCAACTCCGAATTACAAAACATAATGAAAAGGAAAACCCAAGCGATATGATACACGACATCAGGACCGAACCGCATTTTCAAAATTCAACGGACAAATCTAAAATAATAAGAGTAATGCTGCTTGATATGGGTGCGGCAACCCATTTAAAGGGATTTGGGTATCTTTGCCGCGCCATTGAAATGGTGTATGACGAACCCGACGCAATACATAACGTTGTAAGTGGTTTATACGCGAGAATTGCGGAGGAGGCTGATACTACTCCTTCATGTGTTGAGCGGGATATCAGAACGGAACTTAAATTCATACTCATGTCCGGGAGCCTCTCTATGCTTGACAAGCGCTTCAGCCATTTCGGATGCAATTCCAAATCGGTTCCTGCACGCAAGTTTATTGCCCTTTTTGCAGAAAAACTCCGTAATGATCTTATAGCTCCCAAATCGCAGTCATTCAAGTCACTCTGATGTCATATCACCGCGATACACAGCTTGAGGGGCGAGCTGCCAAAATACTCCTGGAATATGGTTTTCCTGCCGAACTTCGGGGCTATGAATATCTACGCTGTGCCGTAGCCTTGACATACCGTTCGCCCGAGCTTACCGAATACGTAACCAAAACGCTCTTTCCCAAAGTAGCGCGTCTGTGCGGCAACACATCAATATCAAGTGTTGCGCGCGGATGTAGGCACGCGATAGAATACGCCTTCGACCACGGAAGCCTTGACAATCTTCTCTTTACTGATAGAATGGATGCTTATCCGTCAAGCGCACTCGTAATATCGGCACTCGCAAAGTGTATTCACAATGACTGAACTATCATAATACGAAAATCTTGCAGGAGCGGTCAGCCACCGCTCCTGCAAGCGTTTAATCCCATTTTACATATTAGTCATATTATCCGCATCCTTGTAATATAAATGTGTCAGTAACTATCTTTAGGGAGGAAATAGCAATGCAAGACACAAGGGTTTACAAGGATATAGCCGAGCGCACGGCAGGTACGTTTTACCTGGGCGTTATCGGACCGGTGAGAACGGGAAAATCGACGTTTATCAAAAAATTTATGGAGTCGCTCGTTATACCCGCAATAGCCGATGAGTACGAGCGTGAACGCGCAAGAGATGAGATGCCGCAAAGTGCTGGGGGAAAAACGGTTATGACCACCGAGCCAAAATTCATTCCTGATGAGGCGGTTGAAATAACACTGAGCGACAACGCCACTATGAAAGTCAAAATGGTCGACTGCGTAGGCTATATCGTTCCCGATGCCATGGGTCACATTGAAAACGGCACTGCTCGTATGGTACATACACCGTGGCAAGCAGAACCTATGCCGTTTATTGAGGCCGCAGAGCTTGGTACGCGCAAGGTAATAAACGAGCACGCTACAGTTGGTATGCTTGTAACTACAGATGGCACCATCGGCGAAATCAATCGTGAAAGCTACGTTGAAGCCGAGGAACGCATTGCACGTGAGCTTATCGCAGCAGGTAAGCCGTTCGTCATTATACTTAACACCGCCGAGCCAAGCAGTGAACAAGCAATCGCTCTCGCACTTGAGCTTGAAGAAAAGTACGGCGCCCCCGTTGCACTCGTTAACTGTCTGCGCCTTGACGGGGATGACATACGTCACATTTTAGAGCTTGTGCTGCTCGAGTTCCCCGTGTGTGAGGTAAAGGTGAAGCTGCCGGAATGGACTCAGGCACTGGATGCTGCGCATCCGCTTATGTGCAATATGAAGAATTTTATCCTTGAGCGCGCGGAAAAGATAAAAAAGATAGGCGAAATATCAACTGCTTTTGAAAATGTTCCCGAAGACGGGCAGATAAAGCTCGTGAATATAGATAAGATTGACCTCGGTCACGGGACGGCAGAGCTCTCGGTAGAACTTGCTGATGGACTCTACTACAGCACTGTAAGTGAGCTTTGCGGAGTTGACGTGTCAAATGAAAAGAAGCTTATACAGCTCCTTTTAGAGCTTTGTAACGCAAAGGAAAAATACGACCGCGTTGCTCTCGCGCTCGAAGATGCGGAACAAAAGGGTTATGGTATCGTTATGCCTGAAACCGCGGATCTGCACCTCGAAGAGCCGGAGATTGTAAAGCAATCTGGGGGCTACGGTGTACGCCTTCGCGCTTCCGCACCGAGTATTCATATGATAAAGGCAAACATCGAAACCGAGATAAGCCCTGTGGTGGGAACGGAGCAACAATCCGAAGAGCTTGTAAAATATATGCTCAAGGAGTTCGAGGAAGATCCGACGAAGATATGGCAATCAAATATGTTTGGTAAAACGCTTCACCAGCTCATAAACGAGGGACTGCATACCAAGCTCGAGCATATGCCCGAAGATGCACGCACAAAACTTTCCGAAACGCTCGGCCGCATCATCAACGAAGGAAGCGGCGGACTCATTTGCATTATACTGTAAATCATACTGTAAAAAACCGGAGAACCTTTTGGTTCCCCGGTTTTTGGATGAGTGGTGGGAATCGATTGACCTACGCAGTAAGCTGCACTAAGTGCATCTTATTGGCGCGAAGATTCCTTGTGTTCTCGAGACGAGATTATCGTGCCTATCATCATGTAAAAAATCGGAGAGCTAAAGCTCTCCGATTTTTTTGGAGCGAGTGATGGGAATCGAACCCACGCGACCAGCTTGGAAGGCTGGAATTCTACCATTGAACTACACTCGCATATTTGGTACTTATTTATGATACCACATAAGCGCCGTTTTGTCAAGAGGTTTGACGAAATTTTTGTAAATATCGCTTGAAATCTTTTGCTCCTTATGCTATCATTATATCATACAGATATTACATATAAGGCGGGGTATTATGTCAACACAAGCCGAAACAAATCCCTTCCCCTTCAGCGACTCAAATAAGCGCTACCATTCCTACGACTACTTTATGCGCCGGAAATTTGGCGACAAATGCGCGAAGCTTCCCGTTGACGCAGGCTTTACTTGTCCCAACCGTGACGGTACGCGCGGAATGGGAGGCTGTATATACTGCTCGGCACGCGGTTCAGGTGATTTCTGCGCTGAACGCACAAAGCCTATCGAAGAACAGCTCTCCGAAGCATACGCCAAGCTATCCGAAAAGTGGGCTAAGCCGCTTGGTATCGCATATTTTCAGGCATTCACAAACACATATGCGCCCGCAGACATACTGCGTGAAAAGTTTGAAGCAGCATTACGCTTTCCCGAAACCATCGGCATAAGCGTTGCCACACGCGCGGACTGCCTTGAAGATGACGTTTGCGAATATCTCGCAGAACTCGCCGAGCGAACGTTTTTAACGGTTGAGCTTGGACTTCAAACGGTGCACGACAGTACCGCCACACTAATAAACCGCGGTCACACCTTCGCTGAATTTGTTGAAGGCTATAACAAGCTTCGTGAGGCGTCTAAAAAAATAAACATCGGCATACATTTAATAAATGGCTTGCCGGGTGAAAGCGCCGACATGATGCTCGAAACGGCAAAAAAGGTCGCGGCTCTCCGCCCCGACCAATTAAAGCTTCATCTTCTTCACGTTATCGAGGGTACACCGCTTGCCGATATGTATAATCGCGGCGAGTTTGAGTGCCTTACACTCGAAGAATACTCCGACATAATCGTGCATCAGCTTGAGTTAATGCCACCTGAAACCGTTATCGGCAGACTAACTGGCGACGGTATGGCAGATACTCTCATCGCGCCCATGTGGAGCCGTAAGAAGCTAGTCGTTATGAATACTATTGATAAGCTGATGTATGCACGTGACACGTATCAAGGAAAACTTTATTGTTGAAAGTATACAAAAATGCTCGTTTGATTTCTATGTTCCAGTGGGTAGTATTTTCCATAAACCCCTTGAAAAATCGCTTCGCATAATGTATAATATATGATGTAGTCAGTTATCGAATATTATGATTTATCCACAAACAAGTAGAAATTATATATATTCGCCTACCTGAGTCTGGCGCAACAGCAGCGCTCGGGCGGATAAATTCCCTATATAGAATATACAGAAAAGGAGCATCTCACAATGGACAAGATTACCACAAAAAGTATACGTAACGTCGCCTTACTCGGACACGGAGGAAGCGGAAAGACTTCGCTTTGCGAGGCTATGCTTTATCTCGCAAAAGCGACTGACCGTCTCGGAAAGACCCCAGAGGGAAACACTGTAAGTGACTATGATCCCGAGGAAATCCGCCGTGGTTTTTCTCTTTCCACAACCGTTGAGCCGTTTGAATGGCAGGACAGCAAGGTAAATATCCTTGACACTCCCGGTTATCTCGATTTCACGGGTGAAATGCTCGAGGGTATAAGGGTTGCAGATAGCGCACTTATCGTTGTTGACGGACGTAGCGGCGTTGAGGTTGGTACCGAGCTTGCTTGGGAATACGCCGAAACCGAAGGTATCCCGAAGGCATTCTTCATCAACCGCTTTGATGACGGCGAAGCAAGATTCAAGAGAGTTTTCGACTCCCTTCGTGAAAAGTTCGGCGTTACCGTATGTCCCCTTCTTATTCCGATGATCGAAGGCGACAAGGTTATCGGTTTCTTGAACCTCATCGATATGAAGGCAGAGGTTTACGACAAGACCGGTGCTAATATGGTTTCCGAAATCCCAGAGGATTTCAAGGCTATCGCCGAGGAATACCGTAATATGCTCTATGAGTCGATCGCACAGACGAGTGACGACTTAATGGATAAGTTCTTCAATGAAGAACCCATTACATATAATGAAGCGATGAACGCCGTTCATGACGGCATTATCAACGGCGAAATCGTGCCTGTATTCTGCGGCGCGGCTACAAAGCTTTGGGGCGTTACTGCAGTGCTTGACACTATAGCAAACTCCTTCCCGCGTCCGACGGCTCGCAAGACCGAAACTATCATCACGGCTGACGGCGAGGACGAAATCGCAATCGATCCCGAAGGCGAGACCTCGATCTTCGTATTTAAGACCGTCGCAGACCCATTCGTTGGTAAGATGTCGCTGTTTAAGGTTATGAATGGCACACTGAAGCGTGATATGACGCTCCGCAACACCACAAACGGTACCGCTGAAAAGATGGCTAAGATCTACACCATGCGCGGCAAGAAGCAGACCGAGGTTGACGCGCTCTGTTGCGGCGATATCGGTATGATTGCAAAGCTCGCGGCAACCAACACCGGTGACACTCTCACTGTTTCTGCAAAGGACATCAAGTACAGAGGAATCGCATTCCCTGAACCTTTCTTAACGCAGGCTATAAAGCCGCTCGCAAAGGGCGACGAGGATAAAATCTCCTCTGGTATCGCAAAGCTTCTTGAAGAAGACCTCACCACTCGCTATGAAAACAACGCAGAAACTAAGCAGCTTCTCATCTCGGGCGTTGGCGATATTCACCTTGACGTGGTCGTTGCAAAGTTAAAGAACCGCTTTGGCACATCCGTTGTACTTGAAAAGCCGAAGATCGCGTACCGCGAAACCATCAAGAAGGCTGTTGAAGCCGAAGGTAAGCATAAGAAGCAGTCAGGCGGTCACGGACAGTACGGTCACGTTAAGATCAAGTTTGCGCCCGGCGACGGCGACGGACTTACGTTCACCGAGAGCGTAGTCGGCGGCGCAGTTCCAAAGGGATTCTTCCCTGCAGTTGAAAAGGGACTTGCGGAAGCAATGCAGAAGGGCGTTCTCGCAGGTTATCCCGTAGTAGGACTCCACGCTGACCTTTACGACGGCTCGTATCACGACGTCGACTCGTCTGAAATGTCCTTCAAGATGGCGGCAAGCCTTGCATATAAGGATGGTCTGCCGAAGGCAAATCCCGTGCTTCTCGAGCCTGTAGGCGCGCTCAACTGTATCGTTCCCGACAATATGGTGGGTGACGTTATAGGCGATCTCAACAAGCGTCGCGGACGTGTGCTCGGCATGGAAGCAACCCAGGGCAAGAAGGGCTACACCACCGTTCAGGCAGAGGTTCCGAAGGCAGAGATGATGGATTATCCTATCGCACTTCGTGCAACCACGCAGGGCCGCGGCTCATTCACCTTCTACTTTGAGCGTTACGAAGAAGTTCCCGCAAACGTTGCGCAAAAGATCATCGCAGACGCTGCAAAGGCTGAATAAAAAAATTATCGAGGCTGTTCCGATTGGAACAGCCTCGGTCTTTATTTTATGCTATATCGGCTGCGGCCGTTTCATACGTTGCCGCGCACTTTTTATTAACCGCATCAGCGGTGATAATAACGCGCTTGACGTCATCTCGAGACGGAACGTCGTACATAACGTCGGTCATTATCTCCTCGATGATCGCGCGCAGTCCGCGCGCACCGGTGTTGCGCTCAATAGCGAGCTTTGCGATAGCCTTAACCGCATCTTCCTCGAATACAAGCTCTGCACCGTCCATACCGACGAGTTTCTGATACTGCTTAACAAGCGCATTCTTCGGCTCGGTAAGGATGCGTACAAGTGCTGCCTCGTCAAGGCTGTCGAGGGATACGATAACGGGAATACGTCCCACAAGCTCGGGAATAAGTCCGTACTTCACAATATCGTGCGGAGTTACGTCCTTGAAAATGCCTGCCTTAACCTTTTCGTCATTCTTCTTGATGTCGCTCGTGAAGCCCACCATCTGACTTCCCTTACGGTCTGCGATGAGGTCCTCAAGCTTGTCGAAAGCTCCGCCGCAGATAAAGAGAATATTTGCTGTGTTTATCTGAATGAACTCCTGATTCGGATGCTTGCGTCCGCCCTGCGGGGGTACGTTTGAAACAGTTCCTTCAAGTATTTTAAGAAGCGCCTGCTGAACACCTTCGCCTGAAACGTCGCGGGTTATCGAACGGTTTTCGCTCTTGCGTGAAATCTTGTCAATTTCGTCGATATAAATTATACCATGCTCGGCTCGTTCTACATCGTAATCTGCCGCCTGGATAAGGCGAAGCAGAATATTCTCAACGTCCTCTCCGACGTAGCCTGCCTCGGTCAGAGTAGTCGCATCCGCGATAGCAAACGGCACCTTCAGCGCTTTCGCGAGTGTCTGTGCAAGATAAGTCTTTCCCACACCCGTCGAGCCGAGAAGAAGTACGTTGCTCTTCTGTATTTCAACCTCGTCGGAAGCCTTTTCCTCGGGCATATTTCTGCCACGTTTAACCGGCTTGGGAGCGTTAAGTATACGCTTGTAGTGGTTGTAAACCGCAACAGAAAGCACCTTTTTCGCCGCGTCCTGACCGATAACGTATTCGTCGAGCATTGCCTTTATCTCAGCAGGCCTTGGAAGCGTTGCAAGCGAAAGCTCGCCATCGTCGATAGCGTCCATTGCCTCTTCGTGCTCGAAGATAATCTGATTGCATGCGTCGATACAGAAGTCGCATATCATAGCGCCCGTAGGAGCCGGTATCATATAAGCGACCTGCGTTTCATCCCTGCCGCAGAACGAACAGCGATGAAGCTTGTTTTCTGAACTCTTTTCGTTTGACATCTTTAATTTTCTCTCTTTTCGATTACCTTGTCGATAAGACCGTACTTGCACGCCTCGTCAGCGGTAAGGAAGTTGTCGCGGTTAGTGTCCTTCTCAATCTGCTTTACAGTCTGCCCGGTACGCTCGGCTAAAATGGTGTTCATTCTCTCGCGGATACGGATAATGTGATCGGCGTGGATCTTGATATCGGACGCCTGACCCTGAAGTCCGCCAAGAAGCGGCTGATGAATCATAATCTCGCTGTTGGGAAGCGCGAAACGCTTGCCCTTCGTGCCTGCCGCAAGAAGGAACGCGCCCATGCTTGCTGCCATACCGATACAGATAGTCGATACGTCGCACTTGATAAAGTTCATCGTGTCGTATATAGCCATACCAGCAGAGATAGAACCGCCGGGGCTGTTAATGTAAAGACTGATATCCTTGTCGGGATCCTGCGCTTCGAGGAAAAGAAGCTGTGCTACGACTAGGGAAGCCGTTGCATCGTTGACCTCATCGGATAAAAATACAATACGGTCGTTAAGAAGACGGGAATAAATGTCGTAAGAACGCTCACCACGGACGGTCTGCTCTACGACCATTGGTACAAGTGCCATAATATCCTCCTAAATACAAATATGCAAAAAAGCTCGAAAAATGTTTTTTCCTATTTAAGAACCACACGGGCGACCGTAGGCCGCCCGTTGATTATTATACTTAAAACGCCAAATTATTCAGCCTTGGGCTCTTCGTATGCCTTTTCGGTAACAACAGCCTTTTCCTTAACAAGGTCAACTGCCTTCTTAACGGATACATCTGCGGTAACCATAGCAGGGTCAATCATTTCCTTGATCTTGTCAATCTCCATGTTGTACGCCTTTGCCATGCGGTCATACTCTTCGTTAATCTCGTCTTCAGTGGGAACGATCTTCTCAAGCTCTACGATCTTCTCAAGGGCAAGTCTGGTCTTAACCTGACGCTCTGCCTGAGGAGCCATCTGCTCGCGGAGTGCATCGAGAGTAAGACCTGTGTACTGGAAGTAGGTCTTGAGGTCAAGGCCCTGCATGCGGAGTCTGCTGTCGAAGTCGCGAACAAAGTTCTCGGTTTCAGCATCGAACATAGGCTGGGGAATCTCAGCCTCAAGCTTTTCGATGAGAGCAACGATGAGCTGATCCTCAATCTCACCGTCAGCTGCCTTGTTGTATCTGTCCTGAATCTTTGCCTTAACGTCTGCCTTATATTCAGCAAATGTATCAAATTCGGAAACGTCCTTTGCAAACTCGTCGTCAAGCTCGGGAAGCTCGTTAAACTTGATCTCGTGGAGCTTGCACTTAAATACTGCGGGCTTGCCTGCGAGTGCTTCTGCATGGTACTCAGTGGGGAAGATTACGTTAACGTCGAACTCATCGCCGATGTTCTTGCCAACGATCTGATCCTCGAATCCGGGGATGAACGAACCGGAGCCGAGAGTAAGCTGATGTCTTTCAGCCTTGCCGCCCTCGAATGCAACGCCGTCAACGAAGCCCTCGAAATCGATAACAGTCAGGTCACCATTCTGTGCAGCGCGGTCGGTAACGTCGATCTGACGGGAGTTGCGAGCGCGAACCTGCTCGATCTCTGCGTCAGCGTCAGCGTCGGTAGCCTCGCGAACAGTCTTGGTTACGGGAATACCGAGGTAATCCTTAATTGCTACTTCGGGCTTTACATAGAACTTTGCCTTGAAAGTAACGCCGTCCTCAATAGAAACAACGTCAAACTCGGGCTGGCTTACGATATCGAAGTTCTGATCCTTGATAGCTTCCTCGTATGCAGGTCCAACGATGTCGTTGAGCGCCTCATCGTAGAATACGCCCTTACCGTACATCTTCTCAATCATACCGCGAGTAGCCTTACCCTTGCGGAAGCCGGGAACGGTAATGTTCTTCTGGTTTTTCTTGAACGCCTTGTCTACAGCTGCATCGAAGGTCGCCTTATCAGCGGTAAATTCGATTTCAACTGCGCTGTTTTCAAGTTTGTTTACATTCTTTAAGCTCATGTTTTTTATTCCTCCAAAATTTATATTGCCGCACGTGTGGGCAACATTAAATTGCGCTTTACACAGACTGCGGGGATTTTAATATTTATACCAAATAATATTATACTATATTTTTTTGTAAAGTCAAGGTTTTTTCAGAATTTTATCAAAAATCTGCATCTGGAAGTATCGGCAACGGTGAAAAATCAAGAAAATCCGCAGAGGTAAGCGTATATTTTATGCCCTCTGACACTTCACTTCGCGGTATATCATAAACACCGTGGATATGTCCGTAGTAACAACGCTTGATACCGAAGTTCTTCATAACGTCCACAATCTCACGGCAAACGTATCCGCGGAAATCTGCAGGAAAATGAAGGAACACGATTATCTCGCGAAGAATACCGTCCTCGTTATACTTCTCGCTCTGAAGTTTTTTTGCTTCGTTAAGACTTATTTCAAGACGAATTGCCTCTCGCGCCACTATCTTCTGATAATCCGCTTCCTGCGGCATTTTACGGTTTGACTCGTCAATATACCAGCCGCGCGAGCCACACACTATAAAGTCTTCAACAACATACGCATTGTTGTAAAGGAAACGTATCGTGTCAAGCTCATTGTCCTTGCACAGCGCGTTAAGCTTTGTCAGTGACGTCCACCAATAATCGTGGTTTCCTCGCCCGATTATCTTTTGTCCGTTAAGACTGTTTATAAACTTCAAATCCTCAAGCGCGCCCGTGTGGCTCATCGCCCACGAAATATCACCTGCAATAACAACAGTATCATTCTCAGTGATAAGCCTGTTCCAGTGTGTACGAAGTTTCTCCGTGTACCCCGTCCAACGCGCGCCGAAAACGTCCATCGGCTTGTTGTCACTTATTGATAAATGTGTGTCTGAAAGAACGTACAGCGACATTGGGGCCTTCCTTTCCGCGCCGCGCGCTGTTTTGTTGTTTTACTATTTACGCCTTAATCCCGAGAGTCGCGAGCACTTCGTTTTTCATTTCGCCCTTATCTATAACGCGCTCAAAGCGAATCTTACGCTCGCCGATGCCGCGAAGCGGATAAGGAATTTCTGTGCCCGTGAGGCTTTCAAGCTCGTCAAGTGCAGCAAGCTCGTCAGTCGGCTTGTTGGCTGTTACGGACTCGTAAACATCTGCTGCGAATTTGTACGGGCTTGCCGTGGAAGCAACCACCATCTTAACGCCGCTTCTGTCCTTATTCATATACTGTTTAGCACAGTTAAGCGCAACTGCGGTGTGCGTGTCAATGAGGTAACCGTTCTCGTCAAGAGTACGCTTAATTTCTTCTGCGGTTTCCTTTTCATCGCAGTAAAGTCCCGTAAAGTGAGCGTCAAGCTTTGCCTTAAGCTCATCGTCAACGCTATAGCACCCTTCGCTGTTCAGCTTCGCCATAAGTGCCGCGGTGTTCTCACTGCCGCTCATAACGTAGAGAAGGCGCTCAAGGTTCGAGGAAATGAGAATATCCATCGACGGCGACATCGTAGTGTAGAAGCTTCTGTTGCGGTCGTATGTACCCGTCTGAAGGAAATCGGTCAAAATGTTATTCTTGTTGGAAGCACATACAAGGCGATTTATCGGAAGTCCCATCATCTTTGCGATATACGCCGCGAAAATGTTGCCGAAGTTGCCCGTCGGAACGGTCACATCTATAACCTCGCCCGAAACTATCTCACCCGAGTTTATAAGGTCGCAGTACGCGGAAACATAGTAAACAATCTGCGGCGCGAGTCTGCCCCAGTTTATGGAGTTAGCGCTGCTGAAGAATACGCCGTTTTCGTTAAGAAGCTCTGCCGTTTCCTTATCGGAGAATATCTTTTTAACGCCCGTCTGCGCGTCATCGAAGTTACCCTTGATAGCGCATACATTAACGTTCTCGCCGAGCTGGGTCGCCATCTGAAGCTTCTGCACCCGGCTTACACCGTCGACGGGATAGAACACCATTATCTTAACACCGTCAACATCGCGGTAACCTTCAAGTGCCGCCTTGCCCGTATCTCCCGATGTGGCAACGAGAATGAATGCGGTACGAGTTTCGCCCGTCTTTTTAAGCGCCGACGACAGAAGTCGAGGCATTATCTGAAGCGCCATATCCTTGAATGCCGACGTGGGGCCGTGCCAAAGTTCAAGTACAAAAGTGTCGTCGTCGAGCTTGTGAAGCGGTGCGGCACCGCCGACAAAGCGGTCAGCGGCATACGCCTTTTCGCAGTCGGATAGAAGCTCGTCATAGGTGTAATCCGTAAGAAAAAGCGAAAGTATGTAAGCCGCACGCTCGGCATACGACATATCGCAAAGCTTTGCGATATCGCCCTTCGTAAGCAGCGGTATCGCTTCTGGCATGAAAAGTCCGCCATCTGATGCAAGACCCTGCTTTATAGCGCCTGCCGCGCTGACACAGTCTTTACCGCCTCGGGTGCTTGTATAGTTCATTGTAGTTAACCTGAGTCCTCTTTTTGAAGACTTCCTTTCTCTTTAGGTTCTTAAATTTATATTTATTTCAGCCAGCGCGAAACAAAATCTCGCGCATTTTTATAAAATATCTTCTCAACAAGCGCATCACTGTGATGACGCTTTGCAAGTTCGTCCGCAATTTTGTAAAGGTCAGACACATTCTCAATCCCATCTGGGAGCGGTACAACTCCGTCAAGGTCACACCCAAGACATACTGTGTCCTCGCCGCCAATATCAAGGTAGTGCTCTATATGGCGCACCACATCGTCGATACTGCAAACTTTGCTCGTAGTCAAATGAATCGGTGCAAGGCTCACACCCACAAGTCCGCCCATTTTCGCGATACGCGAGAAACGTTCGTCGGTAAGATTTCGCGTGTGCTTGTGCATCATCCGCGAATTTGAGTGTGTTGCAATACAAGGTCTGCGGGCTTCTTCGCTTATTGCGATAACCTCGTCAGTCATCTTATCCGACGCATGCGACACATCGGGAATAATACCAAGCTCGTGACAACGCTTTACGACGGATACGCCGAACTCGGTCAAACCTTCGTCTGTATCGTGACCGCCGCCAATCGCGCACGTAGCATTCCAAACGAGCGTTAAAAATCGCACGTCGCTTTTGTAAAGCTCGTCAAGACGAGTTATGTCACTGGCGAGCAGTTTACCGCCTTCAACGGCCAAGAACAGCGCTCCGACACCGTGAGCCTCGCATTGCGAAAGCTCGGCATCATTTGTGCAAAGTCGGTGCGTGGAATTTTCAAGTTCACGCGACAGAAGCTCGCGGGCTTCGAAGAAGTGCGCGTACGCCGTGTCGTCGTCTATGCGTGAGTCACTCCACATAGCGAGCACCTGACAGTGCTTTTTGTATTCGTCCAGACGTTTAAGGGATATATCAAAATTATTATCTGTAAGGCTTGCGTCTTCTCCGTGGCACTTATAAAGCGTGTCGCAGTGTAAATCAAAAAGCGGAATTTTTTTCATAGCAATCTACCTTATCACTTGTGAACCGCATTTCGAATGTGGTTTATCTTCGTCGGCAAAAGCACTGATACGTGTATCGGCGTATCCTCATCTATCGGTGGGAAATACACCTCAATAACATCAATTCGCGGTGCCTTTGTCGGCTTTTCACGTCTTATGTATTCGGACACAGAGCGCAGAAGCTTCTGCTTTTTACGGTAATCCACCGCCGTACAGGGACGCCCAAAACGCATATTACTGCGCGTTTGCGCACGCGCCTTGACCTCCACGAAAACTATATGTCCTTCATCCTCAGCTATAATGTCTATCTCATCGTGCGACACGCGAAAATTTCTCGACACAACGGTGTAGCCGTTCTTCTCTAAATACTGTGCGGCAAGGTCTTCGCCGCGTTTGCCAACGCTTCCTTTGTAGCTCATTTCGTATCCAAATTTTTAAGAAAGCTTCGGCGGTATATAGACGGTATTTCGCCGTTCTCGGCTATGTACGCCTTAAGCGCTTCATAGTGCGCCTTGGTTGGATAGCCCTTGTGCTTTGCGAGCAGAAGCGTGGGATACGTCTTATCAAGCTCGTAAAGTTCGCGGTCGCGCGTGACCTTTGCAAGTATCGACGCCGCGGCAATTGAAGGCGATTTTGCATCGCCCCCCACGATTGTGACGGTGTCCATAGTAAACTCGCGCGCCACGTTTCCGTCAACGAGTGTAAGATCAGGCGATGGAGTAAGCTTTGCCACCGCACGTCTCATAGCAAGCTGCGATGCATTGAGTATATTATATTCGTCAATTTCCAAGGGTGTCGCCTCGGCAACTGCCCACGAAATCGCTTTTTCTATTATGAGGTCGTAAAGGGCATCACGGCGTTTTTCTGTAAGCTTCTTGGAGTCGTTGAGATAAGGAAGGTCTATATCGGCAGGCAATATGCAAGCGCCTGCGACAACATTGCCGCAAAGCGGTCCGCGACCTGCCTCATCCGTGCCGCAAATTATCTTGTACCCATGAGCCACATATTCGTTTTCAATAGTAAAATCCATACTGGCCTCCAAAACAGACGATTACACGAAACGATTTGCCGTGTAAGGTCCACGCGTCCTCCTATGGTAAATAGCCGTTATTCGAAGTGTTTAGCCAAAATCATCCACTAATATATAGTTTTTGCGAAGCTTTCCTCAAAAAGCGACCATATACTCACACATCACTGCGGCGGTAATTCAAGAGTAATGCGTCCGATTTTCGCACCACGGTACTCGTCGAGGAGCATCGTTGCGGTACGCTCGTAATTTATCTCGCCGCCCGAGATGAGAAATCCGCGTTTTTTGCCTATAACCTCGAAAAGCTCCCAGTCCTCAAGATTCTCGTACTGTGACATATCACCGAGTTTGTAACGCTCGGAAAGCTTGTCGGGCGCAGTCTTGCGAAGTCTGCCCACAAGCAGTATCGCAATGTGCTCAATATCGAGAATATCGTCTTTTATAGCGCCCGTTATCGCGAGGTTTTCGCCAACGGTTTTGTCCTCAAATTTTGGCCAGAGTACGCCCGGCATATCGAGTAGATCAATACCGATAGTAGTAGGTATCCACTGCTTTGTGCGCGTAACGCCCGGTCTGTCCTCAACCTTCGCCTTGCCTGCGCCAGCAAGCTTGTTGATAAGCGAGGATTTTCCCACGTTCGGTATTCCAACCATCATCGCCTTGAGGCGTCGTCCGGTCATACCCTTTGACTCGTAGCGTTCGAGCTTTTCCTCAAGTACACGCTTTATCGCAGGCTCGATAGCGTTCATATTAACTCCATCGCGGCAGTCGTAGAATATTGCCTCCTGCCCCTTTGCTTTGTAGTACTCGCGCCACATTTTGCTTATCTCGGGATCTGCAAGTCCCGATTTGGAAAGCACCGTAAGGCGCGGCTTATTCGCGCAAAGGCGTTCGAGATCTGGATTTTTCGAACTTTGCGGAATACGAGCATCAAGTATTTCTATAACTATGTCAACAAGCGGCAGACATTCTGTGATAAGCCGCTTGGTTTTGGCCATATGTCCGGGAAACCACTGTATTACTTCAGATGGCATAACTTTCTCCTTAATCGACAGTGCCGAATTTACTCAGCGGTGTTACGCGGAACAGTACGTGTCCGAAGATAAAGCGAGTGTCAACGAAACCTATATCTGAGCCTCGGCTGTCATTTGACTCGTTGCGATTATCGCCCATAACGAAAACACAGCCTTCAGGTACTATCACTGGAAATGAAACATCGCTTGAAAGCATGCGATATCCGTTTCGGAAGTAAACGTACGGCTCGTCAAGCGTCACCCCGTCAACGGTTACACGCCACATATCAAAGTCAATGTCGACTACCTGCCCCTGTGTGGCAATAACACGCTTTACAACACCGCCTTCAACGTGACTGTCAGGTGCCTGAAAAACTATGATATCGCCCTGCTTTGGTGTGTAGAAAAGGTTGCTTACCACAAGCGTTTCGCCGTCATGAAGGGTATTCTCCATTGAAGGACCATCAACATACGCAATACGCACAAAAAACGTGAAAATAAGCAGTATGATCGACATGGTCGCAACAAATATCTCCACCCAGTCGTAAAGCTCGCGTACAAGTTTTATACCCTTTGAGGTACCTTCTTCGGGATTTTGTGTATTTTCATTCGGAGATGTATTCATAACAATTTCTCCTCTTCGGATGTAGTTTATTTTTCTATAACGTAAGACAAAAGATCGTAACCATGCTCGATATAGAATCCCTTAGCCTCACAGCTTTCTTCCGTGAACTTGTCAACGCCCTGCTTTTCTCCCGTCGAAGAATATATCATAAACGGAACGGGCTCCATAGAATGTGTTCGAAGCGCTATGGGAGTGGGGTGATCAGGAAGCACCATGATCTTGAAGTCCTCGCCGGTGGATTCAAGATACTCGTATACCGGACGAAGAATAAGTTCATCAATCTTTTCGATAGAGAGCACCTTATTTTCAATTTCTGCTCTGTGGCCGCACTCATCAGGTGCTTCAACGTGAACGTATACGAAGTTCTTTTCGTTTTCAAAAGCTTCAATAGCCGCGTCTGCCTTGCCTGTGAAGTTGGTGTGTACGTTGCCAGTGGCGCCTTCAACGTCTATTGACTGAAGACCTGCGCAAAGTCCGATTCCCTTGATAAGGTCGACTGCAGAGATAACTGCGCCTCTTATCCCCCATTTCTCGTAGAAGTTCGGAAGCTGCGGCTTCTTGCCGGGGCTCCACAGCCAAATGGAGTTGGCAGGACGGAGTCCGCGCGCACGTCGAGCCTCGTTTATGGGATGGTGGTTAAGAATATCATAGCTTGCGCGCATAAGCTCATAGAAAGGTCTGCCTGCCTCACCCTTTGGTAAATGCTCGGATATTTTTTGACCGAGAATGTCGTGAGGACGCATAAAATCATACTCGGAAGGAGTATTGTTCCATATCATGCAGTGACGGTAGCTTACGCCTGCGTAGAAATGACGGAACTCCGTTCCGAAATGCTCTTCCATAGCGCGGATAAGCTCGCTTGCCTCGGCGGTTGTTATCTCGTCTGCGGAGTGGTCAAGCATTACCTTGTCATCATAGTTTTCCTCTTCTTCACTGATTGTAACCACGTTGCAGCGATATGCGGTATCCTCTGGACGCATTGTAAGTCCCATAGAAACTGCTTCAAGCGGAGAACGCCCCTTGCTGTATATTTTGGGGTCGTACGAGAGCACCGCTATATTGGCGGTATCGGATTCGGGAACCATTCCTTCGGGAACGTTTGAAACGGTACCACAAAGCGACTTTTTAGCCAGTTCATCCATCATAGGCTTATTTGCCGCCGCCATCGGAGTTACGCCCCCGAGCTGTTCAATTTTATAGTCTGCCATACCGTCGCAGAGTAAAACAAAATATTTCATAGTAACTAATATCCTTCAAAATGAATCATTTGCAAACGGTTATGCACGAGCATAACTATTCATTTTATATTATACCACAGAAAGTTTTTTACTACAAGTGCGAATACGGATAAATTTTTCACAAAAAAACGCGCCCGAGATGTTGATTTTTCCAAGCGCGTCCAAAATATTTGTTTATCAAAGTTTTATTTTCTGTTTGTTTTACCCAAAACCGAGAAAGGCGGATACGATAGTCGCGATTATGGAGTTTGCGAGGCATCCTTGCCTTTTTCTCGCTTTTGACGAAGTGTGACAAAAAACTCTTTTAAAATTTCGGAAGCTTCCCTCTCACAAACGCCGAAAACAAGCTCGGGCTTATGGTTGAGAGGATAGAAATTAAGATTAATCACACTTCCCATTGCGCCAGCTTTTGCATCCTTCGCGCCAATTATAACTCGCTTTATACGCGAGTTAACTATCGCACCTGCGCACATCGGACACGGCTCGAGCGTCACATACAAATCGCACTTATGCAGCCGCCATCCGCCGAGTTTTTTGCACGCTGCATCAATGGCGAGAAGCTCCGCATGCGCGATAGCGTTTTTGTCACACTCGCGGCGATTGTACGCCTCGGCAACTATCTTGCCGTCAAGCACTACAACAGCACCCACGGGCACTTCGCCAAGCTTTGCCGCTTTGCCTGCAAGCTCGAGCGCGCGGCGCATGAATTTTTCATCATTCTGCATCGTTCGTAGCCTCCGAAATATTCTTCGGCGCTACGAGCCACGCATTCGGGAGTCGCCTGCCGTATGTAGGATTAAGCGAGCTGTTTTTGTTTATAACCTCGCCATTGTAGGCAAGCACACTAGACGAGCCACCGTCACAGCATGCTGCATTCACAACATCGTATTTCTCGAGCACCTCGGTAAGATCACCCATAGTACAGCCGATACTCCATGCGGGCTGTCTTCCGTCAATAACGATGAATACAATAACGCCGTCCGAACGCTGGCCGATAGCGGTACGCGGCTGTATGCCGTAGCCACCCGAGCCCTGTATCTGCGAGACCCCGTCTGCAATAAGCACAGGACCGAATTGTATACCGTCGCGAATATCGTATTTTTCCCAATCGCTCACATTTCCGACAACAAGCTTGTCATCGTCTGTCAAAAGCACCGCGCCGTAAAAGGTAACGGGATAACCCCAATATTCTCCGTTCGAGTAGGACAGTCCCATAATATCACCGCCGTGTCCCGAGTCGCCGGGATCAGAAAATCCGCTTGCGTTAATACCTGCAATGGCACCGTAGTGCGACATCATAGCCTTTATTCGAAGTCCTTCAACGTGCTTGTAAGGCGTTGTTCCAAGGTAAACTCGCGCGGGATCGTCGATAAGCATTATCTTGCCTCTATACATCTCACCAACAATTTCGGATATGACTATTCCCTGTTCGATATCGTTGACAAGCACCGTATAACCGGCATAGTCAGGTTCTCCCACAACGAGCTTCTTTTGCCCTAGGATATCGTCTTTATCAATTTCTTCTTCGACCCTGTCATCCGGAGCAATAGGTTGCAGCCCGCCAACAACATCGGACGTGTCCGTCTGCTGTGACATTACGTCATCAATTATATTTTTCGGAATAAATGCCGTTGCAAGCCACTGGTGGTCGCCGGTAGTCATAGCTGTTTCAATATATATAGTTCGCCAGAATTTTACAAACGGAATGTTTGAAAACACAAATGTAATATATGCCGCCACAATAAGCATCAGCGCTATAAGCGGTATAAATACGCGCTTTTTGCGAATGATATTCAAAAACGCGTTGTCTTTTTTAGGACTTCTCCTGATATCTGACATCACAGCTCTCCTTCCCGTGTAAGCTTTTTAACTAATTGTACACTACTATTATAGGAAACGTCCCCGACGTCCGTGTTAATAATATGTAAAATTTTATCGTTTTTTTACGCCTTTTTTCAAAACTCCGTGCTTTGTTCCACACGGCGCAAATATTGTTACTCATACAAACGCGTGCACGGCGCAAATTATTTTCGCGGCGTTTTTCGCCCTCTATGATTATTTGCAGCTTGGAGAAAAAACGATGATAACAATAAAAAAAGTAAAATTTGTGCGTGTGGTATCAGCAATCGTCTGCGCCCTCGCAATATTTGTATATACGGGCGCGCCGACACTTCACGCGCTCGGCACGGATACAAAACTCATTCCCGGCGGAGTACCGTTTGGCGTGAAGCTTTACGCCGAAGGGGTGTCCGTCGTGGGGGTAAAAGACGTCAAAAGCAGTAACGGCAATATATGTCCTGCACGTGATGCAGGGATACGCGAGAAGGATATAATTCTGGCTCTTGACGGCAAAAAAGTAAGCGCCGCATCTGAGGTTTCGGATATCGTAAACCAAAGCAGCGGAAACTCAATAAAAGTAACCCTAAAACGCGGAGACAATGAGTTTGACGCAACACTCTCACCCGTAAAGTCCGACGATGACGGCAAATACCGCGCAGGCCTACTAATCCGCGACGGTACTGCCGGTATCGGTACTGTAACATATGTAAATCCCGATGACGGCAGCTTTGCTGGACTTGGCCATGGCATATGTGAAAGCGGTACGACCGAGCTTGCGCCGCTCAAACGTGGTGCAGTAGTAAACGTGGCAATAAGCGGCATAACAAAGGGACAGGCAGGCGCACCGGGCGAGCTTCAGGGATACTTCAGTTCAGGCAAAATAGGTACACTTTTCTGCAACACCCAATGTGGAGTTTACGGCATATTCGCCGAATATCCGAAGGGAATCTCGGATGAAACCGTACTTGCAGGTAACGCAGAAGAAATATGCGAGGGCGATGCCGAGCTATGGTGCACCACGGATAACAGCGGCGTTTGTAAATACGCCGTAAAAATAAGCGATATCGACCACTCAGGCAGAAGCATCAAAAACTTCGTAGTAACTGTTACGGACCCAGTACTGCTTGAAAAAACTGGTGGTATCGTTCAAGGGATGAGTGGCTCGCCAATACTCCAGAACGGTAAACTTGTCGGCGCAGTTACGCACGTACTTGTAAACGATCCCACCCGCGGATACGGCATATTTATTGAAAATATGCTAGCGGCACAGCATCGTCAAAATTCAGAATGACATGAAGCAGAATATAAAATTGTATTTTTTAAGCACAAAAATCCTACCCGAATATGGGTAGGATTTTTCAAGTCTATTTGATGTAAGGTAGACTTTCTGTGCAGTTAAAAAGATTCTGAGGTTTATAGAAGCAACGCAAGTCCAAATATCTATAAGCATAGTATTATCCAGAAATAAATATTACTTAATTCTCTTGCCAAGCCACTCAAGCGAGAGATACACCATCTCGTCAACAAGCCCATTATTGGCACTATGCGCGGAATCGGTGAAGCAGTGCTTGGAGAACTCCCCGTCTGAGTGAAGAATTCGTATGTGTCTTATTCGGCGTAAGCGAGAGTGGTGTAATACACGAGGTTAGTCTGACGGTTGTCGAGTCTGCCGTACTGTACTACGAGCATTACGTCAAGAGCGTGCTTACGAATAAGCTTCGCAGCCTTTTGAATACGCTCGCCGTATTCGTAATCCGGACTACAAATTCTTTTAGCCATAGGAATACCTACACAAAACATTTTATTTTTCGTACATATTGTATCGCAAAAGATATTCCTTGCCTTTGCATTATCGTAAATTATTTTGATAATGTGGACATAAACCGTAATATTTTCTACTTATTCCCTGACATTTTCAGTTTTGCAAGACCGCCCTCTGAGGTTTCCTTGTATTGATGTGAGATATCAAGTCCCGTCTGCTTCATGACGGCGATAACCTTGTCAAGAGATATTTTTCTTGAATCGGACAAAAAGCTTGCAAGGCTAACCGCATTGATTGCACGCATAGCCGCAACAGCGTTACGCTCAATACACGGTATCTGAACAAGTCCGCAAATCGGGTCACAGGTAAGACCGAGGTGATGTTCAATGGCAATTTCCGCCGCATATTCGATTTTATCAAGGCTTAATCCGAAAAGTTCACCA
The DNA here is from genome assembly GCA_045579105.1 of Candidatus Flemingiibacterium sp. Lineage (GTDB taxonomy): Bacteria > Bacillota > Clostridia > Oscillospirales > CAG-272 > Flemingiibacterium. The sequence goes on along the minus strand of JAZNLM010000046.1, from coordinate 8,282 downwards.
AGAGCCGCCGCAGCCATAGCACAAGCGCTTCCAACCTCTGCCTGACAGCCACATTCGCTTCCAGAAATAGACGCGTTGGTTTTGATGAGATTTCCGATGATACCCCCTGCCGCAAGAGCGTGGACTATCTCATCATCGGAATAACCACGCTTTTGCTGCTGATAGTAAAGCACCGCAGGCAGAACGCCGGACGCACCGCAAGTCGGTGCGGTAACTATACGTTCAGCGCACGCATTCTGCTCGGATACTGCAAATGCAAACGCGCATACCATTCGGTTCTCGCGTGTTTCCGCAGACTCATCGATATGCTGTGAGCTGTAAAGCTGTTTTGCGCGCTTTTGTACTTCAAGACCACCGGGGAGTATTCCGTCATCGGCAAGACCGTCGGCTATACTTCGCTTCATCTCACGCCACACGTGCGAAAGATACTCGAGCATCTCGTGTCCCTCTACCCTCTCAACATACTGCCAAAGTCTGATATTCTCACGGGTACAATAATCCGCAATCTTCTCAAAAGAAGCAACCGAGTAAACGTCATCGCCCTCGCCGAATTCAACTCCGTCAATAACTATCTTGCCGCCGCCAACGCTTAAAACGTGGCTCTTTGCAATTTCTTTGCAGTTTTCGTATGCGAAAAGTTCCATTGTATTCGGATGAATAAGGGGGCGGTCGCTTTTATCGAAAATTATCTCGCAAGGCTTCGGCGCAAGAGTTTTTTTGACAACTCTGTCTGTACCGTGACCGACACCCGTTTTCGCGAGCGAGCCATACAACACGGCTTTAAACGAGTCCGCTTGTGGATGCTTTTCCTTAAACATCTCACAAGCGCGCTCTGGGCCTATCGTATGTGAACTTGACGGACCGCATCCAATGCGGTATATGCCCGTAAGGGATTTCATGCCTGCTGCAGATACAGATTTTTTCTGTACTTCCTTGTTTTCAGTGGCAAAGAAATAGTCGACGGACACGCCAAATATTTTTGCAAGCTTACATACATTTTCGGTAGACGGCAATGCAAGTCCGGTTTCCCACTTGGAAACCGCGCGGTTGCTGACTCCAAGCATTGCGCCAAGGCTCTGTTGGGTGATACCGTTTTGTTTTCGTATTGTCGCGAATTTTGCGGCAAAAGTATTTTCAGTCATACGTCATCTCCTTTTATATAAAAGGTTCTTTTACTGTAATTTTACTATAGTTTTCCCACAATGTCAATAGATTTTCTCTGTGATTTAATTCACTGCGATAAAAATTCAACTGATAGTTGAATTGCAAATACATAAAAACTCCGCAAAGATACCGCCAAGAACGAGTTATCAGATACGTCCACGAATAGCAAAATCCCAATACACAGATATAAAATTCTTAATTTCTAAATTAAGATTCTTGCATATTTTTTTCAAAGCTATTGACTTATACGGCAAATTGGGGTATAATATTAGGGTACTAAAATTAAATTTTAACAGGAGCGTATAAAAATGGCACTTGTAACAACAAAGGAAATGTTCAAGAAAGCATACGAGGGCGGCTACGCTATCGGCGCTTTCAACATCAACAACATGGAAATCGTTCAGGCGATCACCGAGGCTGCGGGCGAAGCTAAATCTCCCGTTATCCTTCAAGTTTCCGCAGGCGCAAGAAAGTATGCTAAGCAGGAGTATCTCCTCGCACTTGCAAATGCAGCTATCAAGGATGCAGGCGTAGACCTCGCACTTCACCTTGACCACGGAGCAGATTTCGAAATCTGCAAGGCTTGCATCGACGGCGGCTTCACTTCCGTTATGATCGACGGCTCTCACCACTCCTTCGAGGACAATATCGCTGTTACCAAGAAGGTTGTTGAGTACGCTCACGAGCGCGGCGTCGTTGTTGAAGGTGAGCTTGGCGTTCTCGCAGGCGTTGAAGATGACGTAGTTGCTGAGAAGTCTTCCTATACCCGTCCCGACGAGGTTGAGGAGTTCGTTTCCCGTACAGGCGTTGACTCCCTCGCAATCTCCATCGGTACTTCCCATGGCGCATACAAGTTCACTCCCGCACAGTGCACCAGAAACGAACAGGGTATCCTCGTTCCGCCTCCGCTTCGCTTCGACATTCTCGAAGAGATTGCAGAGCGCATCCCCGGCTTCCCGATCGTTCTCCACGGCGCATCCTCTGTTCCGCAGGAATATGTTCAGGAGATCAACTCCATCGGCGGAAAGCTTCCGGATGCTGTAGGTATTCCTGAAGAGCAGCTTCGTCGTGCTGCTTCCCTCGCAGTTTGCAAGATCAACATCGACTCCGATATCCGTCTTGCAATGACCGCAGGTATCAGACGTGTACTCACCGAGCAGCCCGACGTATTTGACCCCAGAACCTACCTCACCGTAGCTCGTGCAGAGGTCAAGAAGATGGTCGCTCACAAGATCAACAACGTGCTCGGCTCTGCAAACACCCTCTAATTAAAAACACATCGGTGCCGCGGCAAAAGTCACGGCACCGATATTTTATTAAAAAGGAAAACGCCCATGAAATGGACAGAAAATTACCGCATAAATTCACACGACTGTGACAGTGAAGGCAAGGTTCGTCCTTCCCTTGTACTCCGGTATATGCAGGAGACGGCAAACTTACAGCTTCGCGCGCTCGGCCCTACAGCAGAACAGCTCACCGCAAGTGACCGTGCATTCATATTAAGCCGCATAAACATAAGCGTTTATGCACCGCTTTTTGCATATGAGGACATCTCCGTATCCTCGTGGGCTTGCGAGAGCCGCGGAGTTACGTTCAACCGCTGCTATCAGATAAGGCGCGGAAACGATATAATTGCCGAAGCGGCAAGCGTATGGGCTCTTATAGGCATTTCTGACCGCAGAATATACCGCGTCGAGGACATCGCACTCGGTTTTGACGTGGACGAACCGCTTGAACTTGACGCACCAAGGCGCGTACACATTCCGCGCGAACTCACCCTCTCTCTTGTCGGAGAACGTTTGGTAGTATACAGTGACCTAGACCGCAATCAGCACATGAACAACACAAACTATCCAGATATGCTATGCGATTTTATCCCTCACATGGCAGAAAAACGCATACTGAATTTCAGCATAAACTTTGCAAACGAGGCAAAACTCGGCGAAGTACTGAAGGTATACATGCGCGAGAGCGAGGGCGTGTACTATTTTCGTACCGTTCGCACTGACGGCGCTATTAACGTCGAAGCAATGATAATGGTGGAAAATGACTATATATGATATATTGATAGAACATACAAAAAAGTATCCACTAATGCAGCCGTCTGATGCGGTAAAACTTATCTATCAGGCGACATTCGGCGGCGGGCATCTGATACACGACGAGGGAAGCGTATACGAATATATACAGTGCGAGTATGCTGCGTGCAAGCATAGTGATAAAGCATTTTACTGTGAGTCGCTCGGAGAAACGGCACGCATATATCTCGACGGAGAGCTTACGGATACCGAGATTTCGCTCATAGCAAAAATTTTCTGTGAATCAGCAAAGCTTTACCCCATCGGCTTTGACAAAGCTGATGCAGAAGTGAAAGCCAAATTTCTCGCACACATAGACGTGCTTCGGAAGCTTTGTAATCAAGGATGTTTCGTTTTTTCAGAGAACGAGCTTGAAGTGTATCTTACAGATTATGCGTCTGCGGGATATCCTATAGTACGTCACAGCGACGTTTACCGTAAGGCTTATAAGCCTTCATACCGCGTAATCCACAGCAGATACGTGCCGCTTTTGCCGCTTATAAGAAAAATCGCATCACTTCTGGAAAAGACTGATAATAGACTAATCATAGCAATAGACGGACGGTGTGCATCAGGTAAAACCACAGCAGCAGAGCTTATATCAAAGCTTTTTGATGCGCAAACAGTTCATATGGACGATTTTTTCTTGCCGCCCGAGCTTCGTTACAACGAACGCCTTAACGAAATCGGCGGAAATATACACTACGAGCGCTTTGCAGACGAAGTGCTCCCAAATCTGCGCGCTGACACTCCGTTTACGCACCGAGTATTCGATTGCAGCACCTTCGATTATTCCAAAAAATTGCATACAATATCACCATCGAACGTTGTCATAGTTGAGGGAGTTTACTCTCTGCACCCAAGCTTCGGGGAATATTATGACATTGCTGTTTTCGCCGACGTTACACATAGCGAACAACTTGCACGTATAAAAAAACGCGGCGACAGCGCTCTTCTCCAACGCTTTGAAAACGAATGGATACCAATGGAAGAGCGATATTTTAAAGCCTTCGGTATACAAGAAAAATGTGAATTAACAATATAAAAAAGCTGTCTGCAAAATGCAGACAGCTTTTTGTTTGATTTTTAGTTCTTACCAAGTGTCATGGCAACATCCATGAGGTCCTCGAGGACTGCCTTCTTTTCAGCACAGCGAACCTTCATCGCCTCAACCTGTTCAGCGGTGAACTTTTCGAGGTCGCCGTCTCTGAGCTTGTCCTTGTACATACGGTCAACAACTAGCGCCCACGCGATATCAGTAGCGATAAGCTTACCATCGCGCTCGCAAACGACGAGGTCGGATTTGCCCTCAAGAATGAGGTCAACAGCAAAGTCGCCCATACGCATAGCAGTAAGTCTGTCGCGAAGTGTAGGAGCACCGCCACGTACCATGTGCGCAAGGCGGATGAAACGGGAGTCTATGTTAGCCTCTTCATTCATGCGCTTGGTAAGATTCTCACCAAATCCCTTCGGCATACCCTCGGAGTGCATAACGAGGAAGCTTCTCTGTCCCTTTGCACGAAGCTCAATAAGCTTCTGGATGCAAGCATCCTCATCAAAAGGAAGTTCCTTAACAGCAACTGCGTTAGCGCCGCAAGCAATACCGCACTCGATAGCAATGTAACCCGCATCACGTCCCATTACCTCGATAACCTCGCCGCGAGCGTGCGACTCACAGGTATCACGAAGGCAGTCAGCAGCGTGAAGTACGGTGTTCATAGCGGTATCAAAACCAATAGAATAATCGGTAGAGGTGATATCGTTGTCAATAGTGCAAGGAATACCGATGGTGGGAATGCCGCGCATGGAAAGGTCGGTAGCACCGCGGAAGGTTCCGTCACCTCCACAAGCGATAATTCCGTCGATACCGTTCTTCTTGCAGGTTTCGATAGCCTTTGCCATACCTGCCTCGGTTGCAAACTCATCACATCTGTCGGAATAAAGAATAGTTCCTCCAAGGCCGGAAATATTCGCAACATCAAGCGAAGTAAGCTCGCGAAGTTCATTGTTTATAAGACCGCTGTAGCCCTTGCAAATGCCCACAACCTCAACGCCGCGTGCAAGTGCGGAGCGTACGACAGCACGTACGGCTGCGTTCATACCGGGAGCATCGCCGCCCGAGGTGAGTACACCGATTTTTCTGAATTTTGCCATAGTATTTATCTTCCTTTTCTTTATATTTTTCACTTATAATATCTTTCCATAAGTTAAAAAAAATAACCATATATATTGTAATATATTTTATCCAAAAAATCAAGACCTTAGACGACATTTTATTTATTTTTTCGTAGTTTCACAAATATTTTTTTGTCAATCATCCTTTTAATGTGATATATTACATCAATAGCATTATATGCCAAACAGGAATTTATGATTTTGCCGCATCCAGCGCCCACCGAAGATCATTCTTTGTTATTATTCCCATTACTGCAAGAAACAGAACATATATCCCCGTCAAAAGAAGTGCTACGCCGACAACAGGCATCCACGCGCATGGCACACTTACCCCAAGAAGTCTTAATACCGCCGCAGAAGCAAGCGCGCAGAGAACAGGGGCAAAAAATGCCCGCCACACACCAACATGAAATCCGCTCACCTTGGTAAGACGTCCAATACTCAGCGATGCGTTGACTATCTCCGCTATGTATATAGTAACTACATATCCCCAAATACCAATCCTCGGACAAAGCAGATACACCAAAAGCGTACACATAGCTGCATCAAGAATATTGACTTTCATACAGTATATCTGCTCACCAAGTCCTTTTAAAATAGCGTCAACCGCGTGGTCAAAATACATTACTGGAATAAGCGGTGCCATAATGCGTATGAACTCACCTGCCGCCTCGCTATCGTAAACCAGCATACCAAGCTCCTTCGCGAATATTGACATTATCGCGGAGCATCCAACTGCAAATATAAGCGTAAACGTAAGCGCGCGGGATGTCATATAGCGTATGTGCGTGGCATCCCGTTTTGCATCGGCTTCGGCAAACTCGGGAATAAGAAGTCCCGTGAAGGAATAAAGCAGAGCCGTTGGGAACATTATCACAGGCATAACCATTCCGCAAAGTACACCGTATACCGCGAGCGCATTTTCAGCTGTCAACGGATTTTTGCGAAGTCCGCGCGGTATCAGCATATGCTCAAGCGTTGACAATCCCGAACGGATGTATGCAGCCGCCGCGACGGGTACGGTTATACCAAAAAGCTCGCACCAAAGCTTTCGTCCATCCTCGCATCCGACGCTACCCTTTTCCTTTTTCCATCTGTCAAAAAGATACAGTGTGAGCGCCATAAGGAACGATGCTGTTTCCGCAATCGCACCGCCGCCGACAAGCGCCATACAAGCATATTCAATCCCGTCTGGTACGATATAAAGAAGTGCCCACACGGTAATACCTACCTTGAAAAACTGCTCGAATATCTGTGTCAGCGCACTTCTTGAAACCTTTCGTACAGCTGTAAAATAGCCGTGCAATACATTTGAAGCGGCAATAAACGGCAGGCTTAACGCAAGCAGTCTAAGCGAACGCATACACCGTCCGTCCCCAAGCCAACGAACAGCAACAAACTCTGCGCCAAAGAAAAGCAGCAGACAAGCGCAGATGCCGCAAGTAGTCGCGTAAATAAAGCACCGTCTAAAAGAGGCGCGAACACATTTTTCATCCCCACGCCCGAGTGCCTCTGCACACATACGAGTAGCGGCAAGATTTACACCCGAAGCCGCGAGTGTGACAGATAAACCGTAAACGCTCATAATAAGCGTAAAAAGCCCCATTCCATCAGCACCTAACCGTCTTGAAACAAAGGCGTTGAACGCCACACCGAGCGTTCGCAAAAGGAGTGACGTCACCGTCATAATGAGTCCGTTTATAATAAAGCGCCGCAATACACGCATCGCATATACCTCCAAGCATGAGCATAGTATGTTATATGTATACGGCAATAATGATTTGTAAATTACATTATGAATAAAATTATATTCACACTTTTCGCACATAGCGAACGTTCGCGCTCTAACTTCACCGCACAAACAAAATGCACCGCCGAGTCTTTATAGGAAGCTTGGCGGTCCCGTTAAATGTACACTCTGTGGCACCATCACTCTGTAAGCAAGCTGATGCATCTTTGACATAGCCGAATGCAGGGGTGGCCTTCCCTTTCCCTTTGTGTTCCCCCATGTGAAAAGCGCGTGACCGTTCCACGTACAGTATGCGCAAAAACATATTTTCAATTTATTTACAATTAAAAATATGAAATTTTTTCATAAATATATTGCAAAACGTCGAAATGTGTAGTATAATAAATAATGTACTTTACCACGTTAATATGCGTGGAATTTTAATACAAAAAGAGGTAATACCAATGGCACTCAAAAATAGCTATCTTGCAAGTGTTTACGAAAACGTTTGCAAAAGAAACCCCGGTGAAACCGAATTTCATCAGACTGTAGAAGAAGTTCTTCAGTCCCTTGAGCCTGTTGCTGAAAAGCGCCCCGACCTTATTGAGGCGGGTGTTTTCGACCGTATGGTTGAGCCCGAGCGTCAGATTCAGTTCAGAGTAAGCTGGGTCGATGACAACGGCAAGGTTCAGGTAAACCGCGGCTATCGCGTACAGTTCAACTCGGCTATCGGTCCCTACAAGGGCGGTATCCGTTTCCATCCTACCGTAAACGCTTCTATTATGAAGTTCCTCGGCTTTGAGCAGACCTTCAAGAACTCGCTCACCGGTCTTCCTATGGGCGGCGCAAAGGGCGGCGCAGATTTCGATCCCACCGGCAAGTCCGACGGAGAGATTATGCGTTTCTGCCAGAGCTTTATGACCGAGCTTGCAAAGCCCATCGGTGCTGATACCGACGTTCCCGCAGGCGACATCGGCGTTGGTGCACGTGAGGTCGGCTACATGTTCGGTCAGTACAAGAGGCTCCGCAACGAGTTTACAGGCGTTCTTACAGGTAAGAGCATCTTCTCCGGCGGTTCCCTTATCCGTCCCGAAGCAACAGGTTACGGTGCAGTTTACTATGCCCTGGAAGTATTC
>JAZNLM010000045.1:0-4094 GCA_045579105.1 Candidatus Flemingiibacterium sp. | reverse complement strand
AGAACCGTTTTCCAGCCCGATCGCATATTCGTCTGTTTTTTTTGCATAGTGCACTGCGGCATTGACACATCGGAGTGTGCTCTCAGCATTGCCCATCTCCGCGAAATGTTCAGCCATCCGTGCGTATGACCATGCAATGATCCATCCCTGATCAAAGAAATCTCCATTTTCATAAAATATTTCGTACAGTTTCGGAATCTTCTCAAGCATTGCAATCGCCTGCTCATGTGAAAAATACATCTTTCCGTCAACCTGTTGCATAGAGAAAAAGTAAATGTCATCGCAGAGTGAAGCAAAATTACATTGGATGCTGTGATGCATATTATAGATTCGCTCTATTCCCTGAGCGACCATCTTTTCAAGTTCGTCATGGGAATACATGAACTTTGGCACACTTTCAGCAATTTTCAGCGCTTCAGTTCGTTTCCCCTGACGGATATAGATACCGCACAATCTGCCGTCGGCATAATTTTTCAGATATGCGTCTTTTGTACCTTCGCGAACTTTTTCATATAGCGCAATACTTTCTTTAAGCCGAACATCATAAGTATCGGGTTCATCTCTGTAATCAAGTGCATCTGCCAGCCTCAGCATCAGTTTGTAAGATGCCGGAAATTCCGCAAGTCCAAGCCTATATACTTCGACAGCTTCTTTTGCAGACCGTTTCGCGGCCTGAACGATAATTTCATCTATTTTTTCTTCCTGTGCGGAGAGATCGATTCCGAGCAGAGTGTCAGCGGACACACCGAAAATATGAGACAAAAGAGGAATCTGACTGATATCAGGTGCATTTCTGTCACATTCCCAACCTGATACAGCAGCCGATGTGAGTCCGAGAAGGTCCGCAAGCTGTTCCTGCGTCATATCGTTTTCACGGCGTAATTTCTTAATTGTAGATCCAATTGACATATAATTCTCCTTCAAAACTTATATTCCGGTACCGTTGAATATATTATACCAAGCAAATTATATTTCCGCAAGGCAGCATTCGTGTATATAAATTATAGTTTCGCTTGAATTATCAATTTATACTATATATTCACAGCATAACATATAAAAATTCTTATACATAAAAACTTTTATATTTCTATAAAGCATTTCGGATATAAGCACTTGTTTTTGCCCTTAAATGCCTTAAAACGCCTGTTTTTAAGAATATTTTTACTCGGACGATGAACCTTTCAAAGAACTTCGGTTGCATCTTCCCGGCGTCACTACGCCTCAGCGGACAGCACGGTGTATGTAGCAGTTTTATACATATCTAAACAGCTGCAGAAAAAAGGGCGAATCTAAAGTTCACCCTTATCTAAACTTACACAACCTTATCTGAATGACATTGCACACAGACAGTCTTTTTTATTTATTTTCGTTTATAGGCAATTTGTAATAATGAATTCCAAATCTGTCAAGGTCATCTATCTTAACGCGCCCAGCCCCGATAGCGTTCTTCACATTTTCCACCGAGCTGTCGCTGTAATAAACGTCGATATATTGGCTCTTTATGCTTGAAAAATAGTATTCGTACTCCCCGTCATTATAAAAGCCTTCAAGCGCCTCTGCGGTAACAAGCGGCTCAATTTTGGTACGGTCAACTATACTCGTTATGCTGATAATAGGCTCGATTTCAACATCACTTCCCTTATCGGGTGCTACAAAGTCATCCGGTGCTTCAAAACCAACTATCGCACGGAAAAATTCCAAGTTTGCCTCGTGTGCTTTGCGTGTTTTTGCCTCACCCTTGAATACCGCCATAGAAGAAAGTCTTCGCACACATATGAGCGTATCTTCGGGAAGGTCGTTTACTCCGTTGAAATACTTCCCGAAATCTGTATCGGCGAGAACGATGGCACATTCATCATAAGCCGAATCCGGAACACTATCAAACACTTCCGATAGCGGCAAGAATCCGCCCGACGAATGAACTCTCTCATACATATAAGGAGAAAGCAGACAAACAACCGCATCGCCGCCAAATATCTGCTGATCAAACTCAGTGAGCGACTGTTTTATAAAATCGGGATTGAACGCCGCACCGTCTTTGTTGGCTACTTCCTGCTCTTCGGGCGAAAGGATTACAATATCGTCGATAGCCACGACAATCTCGCCGTTCCCGTCATAATCTACAGCAACATTTTTGAATGCATCTTTTATATATGTAACGTCCTGCACGGCAAGTACTGCCGATCCAGCGTAAAGTATACAGTAGTCGTTATCCTTGCGGCGTAGAAGTTGCGTAGTACATATAAAGATAGTTATAATAAGCACTAACGCGATTATAGTATACGTTTTATAGTGATACCAAAAATTATCAAGTTTTTTTCGAAGGTCACCAAAGCTCATACCATCCGAGTTAAGCTTATCGTTTTCCATACTTACCCCCAAATTTGCTGTTTTCTAACGTAATTGTACCATAAACAATTTAAAGGTGCAATAGCGTTTCCGGTATGTTTACAAAAAGTTTTTATCGTCTGAAAAGATATTCACTCTCAAGATTATCAAGCGTATCAAACACATATCCCTCTGAAAGAAGATATTCTATTGTCCATTCAAGTGTGTCTACAGTTGCGCCAGCCGTTTCGTGAAGGAGTAAGATATGAGGCTTACCGCCAAGCTTTAATGAAACTTTGACTGACTGCTTTAGATAATCTTCAACACTCTGCCCTTCTTTTCTGTCACCGTCCCAACGGTCGTTATTGCCGAACGTCCAATCAAACGAGCGGTATCCCATATCAAGTACAGCCGCATGGAGCTCTTCAAACACACCTTTTTTAATAGCCGAGCAAGTACTTCCTCCGGGAAAGCGATATAAATGCTCGGTTGGTACAGTAGCTAGTACGTCGCTTACTATTGTTTCCCATGCCGAAATATCTTCCCTTATGGCATCAGAGGTTTTATAAATATCATTGTAATTGTGCGTCACACTGTGACAGCCGATAAGGTGACCTTCGCTGTATATATCCCTCGTTGCATCTGGATACTTTTTAATATTTGTACCAACCACAAAAAAGGTTGCCTTAATTCCGTATTTATCGAGAATTTCGAGAACTCGCTCCGTATTTTTCGAAGGTCCGTCGTCAAACGTCATATACACAATACCCTTGGGTGGAGTTGCCGGTATTTCTTCTGTTTCAATTAGTTCGCTAACAGTTTGTTCGTCTGCAACAGCTTCATCGCTTGTGCCTGCAGACTTGTCCTCGGCAGTATCGTTTGTATAAAGAGTATCGCTTGCAGGTGGTTCTTCACAAGGAATAGCGTTCGCCACGTCACATCTCTTCACTACGGGCACAGATGCATCATCAAGAACTGTACCTCCGAAGGGAACAAACTCCGAGCATGATGATAGTATAAGAGAAAGGATAAACATAAGCGAAATCAGTTTTTTCATAAGCGCCTCCGAAAGTCTTGATATTCTTTAGACGGATAATGTTGAATTTTGTTCCATGTATATGCGAAAAAAATACGCCGTTCAAAAGAACGGCGTATTTTATGTAAGCTTACTTTAACTTTATAGCATCCTTTGCCTTTGCCGCGATGTTTGCAGCGGTAAGACCGTACATCTCAAGCAGCGGCGGAACCTTACCGGAACGACCGAACTGATCCTCAACGCCAACGCGGAGTACCGGTACGGGCTTTGCGCCTGCAACGCACTCGCAAACTGCCGAGCCAAGACCGCCGATGATGTTGTGCTCTTCCGCGGTAACGATAGCGCCAGTGTCAGCAGCGCACTTAAGAATAAGGTCAGCGTCGAGAGGCTTAATGGTGTGGATGTTAACAACGCGAGCGCTGATACCCTCTGCCGCGAGAAGATCGCGAGCGATGAGTGCCTGCTCAACCATAAGACCGGTTGCAACAAGAGTTACGTCCTTGCCGTCTGCCATTACAATACCCTTACCAAGCTCAAACTTGTAGTCGTCGCCAAAGAGAGTGGGAACAGCAAAGCGTCCGAAACGCATGTAGCAGGGGCCCTCGTACTTGATAGCCGCTTCAACCATGGCGCGTGCTTCAACAGCATCCGCAGGCTGCATAACTACCATGCCGGGGATTGTACGCATAGTACCGAAGTCCTCGAGGCACTGGTGGGTAGCACCGTCCTC
>JAZNLM010000044.1:0-5934 GCA_045579105.1 Candidatus Flemingiibacterium sp. | reverse complement strand
GATATGCTGATGAACGACGGCAGATACAACGAGGCTTATAAGCTCGCTCTCGAGGAAGACCATAACGGCGCACTCCAGAGAGTATGCGAAAAAGCAGCTCTTTACTACTACAACGCGGGCGACCTTGAAAGCGCGTACATTTACGCCTTGGGCGCCCCAAGGCCCTTCACCGACCTTATAATTGATTACGCCGCAAGAAGCGTTATCAATCCTTCAACGGGAAAAATAAATGAAAACGCGTTCCGCGTTGCCAAGATGTCTGATAACGACGATAAATTTGATTCGATAACACACTCTGTATGCGACATTCTGTCAAGTGTCGGCGACTATCCGAACGCGCTTCGCGTGGTCAGTGAGCTTCGCAGTGAAACCGACAGAGCAGAAACTGAAAATACCGTTTTTGAAAATGCAATCGCATATTATCTCGGCACGCACCGTTACCGTGAGGCAACTGCGTTCATCGAGGAGCTTGAAAACATAGACACCTTCAAGCGTACCAAAGCACAGGTTATAGATGCCGCTATAAGCGTTGCAAAATCAATCGGCGACAATGCGGGAATAATCTATCTTTCGCAGTGTTATCCCGAATACACCGACATAAGCGCCGCTGACACGTACATTGCCGAAGACGATGCAGGTGTACGAAGCGAATTTTCGGTAATTTATCCCCTTCTCTCCGCATCCCAGCGACGCTCCTATCATGCACAGAGCGTAGCAGTGTGGAAGGAAGATCCCATCATTATAAAAAATGGCGCTATCGCAGGCACCAAGATCACAAACGCTATTTCAGTCGATACGAATGAAACTGTAATGCTCGTGCTTCACAAAACTGGTAAAGTCAGCGTTATAGCACACAAGGGTGCAACAGCCCCCTTCACAACACCGTCGTATAGTGATATAATCGACATAGCGCTCGGCGAAGAGCACGCAGTGCTTCTTCACGAGGATGGCACGGTAAGCGTGCTCGGTCATAACAAATACGGCGAAGCAGACGTTTCCGATTGGACCGATATTGTGGCAGTTGCCGCAGGTCAACGTTTTACGCTCGGACTTAAATCTGACGGAACAGTTGTGGCGGCAGGTTCAAACACATGCGGACAGTGCGACGTTTCCGTATACCGTAACGTCGTTGATATAGCCGCGTGCAACCAGAGTGCGGTAATGCTCTTCTCCGACGGCACCGTCACGGTACAGGGTTATCGCTCAATGGAGCTTGACCGAGTAAAAGACCTTGTCGGCGTAAAGCGCATACGCGCAGGAGCATCTGCAGTGCTTGTCGCACTTGAGGACGGCTCGTATAAGCTCTTCTCTGGAGCATTCGGCGGTTCGTACGGCGATCCGTACAACTGGCTCAATATGGCGGCGTTTGACGTCGGAGTTATGTGCATCGCAGGCGTTGACAATATCGGTGTACTGCTTTGCGACGGCGACGGCATACTAAGCTGACACAAGAGGATTTATAGATGAAGAAGAAAAACAGAAAGCTATCGGGCAATCCGAATAAACAGCGCAGTAAAAATTCAGCTGTTGCCTCTTCTCAAACGGCGGCTGCTGTAATCGAAGCACCCGAGGAAATGACCGAGGCAAGTATGGCTGGGGAACTGCTTGAGGCTTCACAGATAACAGAAGCAGGTGCGGCAGATATTTCCAATACGGACTATTTGACCGAGGATATCTCCGATGAGGGCGTGTCCGCCGAGAATGTGTCAGATGAAAATATGTCTGTCGATAATGCTACAGCAACGTCGTCCCGCAAAAAACGTGTTTTCGGCACAGTGGCAATTTCAGCACTCGCCGCGCTCGGTATTTTGCTTATCGCGGTGCTCGGAGTATTCGCATACGCCACTTGTCCATACAAAAGCGAAATAGGTCAGGAAATACGTCACCCATCCCAAAGTCTTCCATTCTGTGAAACTTACGGCATAGACAAAATAGACGTGAGCAAGCTCGGTAAATACGAAATTGAAATAAGCTTTTTCGATTTGTTTGCCGTGAAATCGAACGTCACTATACGCGACAGCGTTAAGCCGAAGATAAGCGTACGAAGCATAGCCGTTGCGGCAGATGTCCCACTCACCCCCGAGGACATTATCGCGTCTGCAGAAGATATGACGGCACTTACATACGAATTTGTCAGTCCGTCGGAAATACGCGCTACCGACGAAGGCGGCAACAGCACGACTGTACGTTACAACGTCCCCGTTGTGGAAGAACTCAGATTCGACGCTATCGAGGCAGGCACGCCTATGAGTGAGGTTTCCGCGATACTTGAGGCAACCGGTGGACTTGCGTTCTCACAGCCGCCAGTTATAGACACCAAGGAATGCGGCGTTTACAAGATAATCTGCCGTTACAACGGAATGGATACGCTTTTGGCGCTTCGCGTGGTGGATACAACGCCGCCGCTTATGACTACAAGACCGGTAGATATCCTTGTCGGACAGACGGTATCGGCAATAGATCTCATCGCGGATATTTCCGACATTTCCGATGCATACGTAAGCTTTTTAAATAGACCCGTGTTTGACACGGAAGGGACGCATGAAATAACGCTCGTCGGTGACGACGAATACGGCAATAGAGCCGAGTTCAATGCAACGGTCAAAGTCCACCCTATTCCGACACCGTTACCTCTCGAAGCCGGCTCAACGGCAGAACAGCTTCAGGCAGTGATCAGCAAATATGTCGGCGGAAACAAATTTCCGAAGGTGCCTGACGGATTTGCCCCAGAAACGCTTTTACTTGGCAAAACCGAAACCCAGCTTGTCGGCGAGTATTCACCCATTTCAATCGAACTTAACGTAACCGACACGACGGCACCCTCGCTTACACTCAGAAATATCTCTGTGCTGACGGGCAAGTTACCCAAGATTTCCGATATCGTTATCGACTGTACCGATGCATCGCCGTTTAAGCTTGAATTTGGTGAGCTTCCCGATACCACAGTTGAAGGAAGCTATGAGATAAGGGTCATTGCTACCGACTCATCGGGCAACATCACTGAGGCAACAGCAACGCTTCGCGTTTCGAAGGACTGTGTGCCGCCTGTGCTTCACGGTGTTAAAAACATTGTAGCGTACGAGGGCTCTACCATATCCTACAGAAGTGGTGTTTATGCAGTAGACGACAACGACGGCGCGGTTACGGTAAACGTGGATACATCGCACGTTAATCCGAATGTGGCAGGCGTTTATACTGTAACATACAGCGCTACCGACTCAGACGGCAATACCACAATAAAAAATACCACTGTAACAGTTCGCACGGTAACCACAGGTGTTATAAACGAGTTCGCAGATGAAATACTCTCGAAAATAACGACAGCAAGTATGTCGCCGCGTGAAAAAGCTCGCGCCATTTACGATTGGTGCCGCGTAAATATCAGATATTCCACGTCGACATCTCACCTTATGGGTTACTTTAACAAGGCGGCATACTCGGGCTTTACCCGTCACTACGGCAACTGTTATACATATTACGCCGTAGCAAGCGCGCTTTTGACGAGAGCAGGGATCGAAAACATTGAGATACACCGCAATTCCACCACCAATCCGCATTATTGGAATCTCGTTAAACTGGACGGAGCATGGTATCATTTCGACACCTGTCCACAACCTGCCGGACATAAACTTGAGGTATTCTTGCTTAAGGATTCTGAAGTTCGCTCGTTCTCTCTCGGATACTACTATAATTTCGATTTGACAAAGTTCCCTGCAACACCCAAATAAAAACAAGGAATGGAAATTAAAATGAAAAAGTTACTTATTCTTCTCCTCGCTCTTTCTATCGGCGTATCGCTTATCGCCTGCGGCGACAGCGGCATGTCCGACGGCTCGGACACCACTCCTCGTGTTTCCGACACCACGGATAACACCGAGCCTGATGACGCACCTAAAACGAATACGGGATATACCGTTTCGCTCGGTAACGTAACCGTTACTGTGGGCGGCGACGCAGACGCACTCATTGCAAGCCTTGGTGAGCCGCTTGATTATATGGAAGCGCCGAGCTGCATACACGAAGGCTACGATAGGGTATATGTCTTCGATGGCTACAGCATAAGCACATCTCCAGCCGCAGACGGCACACAGTACGTATCAGAGCTTGCTCTCACCACCGATGCGGTAGTACTTGACGGTGCACTTATGATAGGCAGCAACGTATCCGACGTTGAAGCGAAATTCGGCACTGACTACACCGAAGACTTCGGTATCCGCGCATATGCGGTAAACGGTGCGATAGTTTCTGTAATGCTCGACGGCGACATTGTTGTAGGCATCGCGATATCTGCAAATTAAAAAATTACGGACGGCTTTTTGCCGTCCTTTTTTTATATGAATAAAAATATAGAATTTAAGGACTCCATATTTTTTAATGTATGCAGCCGCCCCATTCAACGGCAACAAAACCGGTACGCTCAAACGTCGGGAGCTTCTGCTCGCGGATTGATACGGGAGCGTCAAGCGCCTTTATGTGCATCGCAACGCGAAGCAGTGAGTCGGGCGCAGGATTTATGTGAAGCGCACTCGCCGCCTCACGCTCATCTGTCAGCTCGAAGCGTATGAGATTGTACTCACTTGCCTCGAGTATCGGCAGCCAATAGATTATAAACTCGATCGCTTCCTTGTCGGTAAAGCCAAGCTCTGCAAGCTTTTCTTCAAGGAACGCGGCAGAATCATCACCCTTAACACAGAAGCCGTCAACGAAATCGTAATACGACGTAGTCCAACTTTCTTCCCAGTATAGAGCGTAGTATTCCCTGCCGTTTTTGTCAGTAAGAGTGCCGTCCGGCATCGCGGTAACGCGCCAGCCGTTATCGTATTTCGGGTAGTCCACGGTCAAGCGTTCGGGGTGCTCGAATGTGACGGTAACGTCCGTCTTTTCTGTGGGATAGAGGTAGAGCACGGGCTTAGCGTAGGCAAACCAAGAGTAGCCGTTATCAATTATACCGTACTCTCCCGTTTCAAAGCTATAATAGTATTCCCACGATCGATAACCATAATGATCATCGGTGTCGTTCGGGTCTTCGAATATGAAGTAAACGCCTCTGGGATACCCTTCCTTTTCATAGTATTCGCCGCTTAACATCCAATGGAAAGCCCAATCTTTATCTATCACACCGAAATTGCACAGCGTTTCACCGTATGGAGTCAGAAGGCGAAGCGTGCCATCAGAAAATTTTGCGAGTACCCAATCGCCAATATGTGTGATAGTGCCGTCCTCGCTTCTTTTTGTTGCACTGCCGATTTCCCACACTGAAATATACTCGGGGAACTCATATACAACCTCACCGTTTACATTAAGCACAACGCTCTCGTCAGTGTCATCGTATGTAGCAAGATAATTGCCGTCGGAAAGTGCTGTGAAATCATAGAAGAGTCTTTGTGAAAAGAGCGTCAGATCGGGTTTTAGTACAACATATGGGTCATGCATATCCTTATTGCCTATAACGTAAAGCTCGCCAAGCTTCTCGCCGCCCGACGAAAAGAATTGATCGAATGCGTGAATTATCTCGCCGTCCTTGATAACGTATGTTTTGGGTTCGAGCACAACGATCTGTGCGCCGTTATATTCGTGAATTGGTAAAGTTGTGCCTAACTCATCAAGCTTGCCGAGATTCGCATTCATAACAGCATATCCGACGTGTGAGCGCCCCGGATAAAAATTTGTGAAGCACCACTCAAAATCGGTCACAACAAGTTCGCCGTTATCTATTTTGACGAAACGTGCGCACTCGTCACTTATCAGAACAGCGTCCTCATTCATATTCGGACCAACATTCACCGTCAGATAATCATAGGTGTAATAATATTCGCCATTGCATAGATGTAGTTGTGCCATCATGCCTGAATCCGTCTTTTTCTCCGCAATCAACTCTGCGTTATCGGGCAGAGTTACTGTCGGCAGGGATGACCAAAAGCAATAGCTATATTT
>JAZNLM010000043.1:0-13112 GCA_045579105.1 Candidatus Flemingiibacterium sp. | reverse complement strand
ACAGCAACAGCGCAAGCAACGGTCATACCAACCATGGGGTTGTTACCTGCACCGATGAGGCCCATCATTTCAACGTGCGCGGGAACGGAGGATGAACCTGCGAACTGCGCATCGCCGTGCATACGGCCCATGGTGTCAGTTAAGCCGTAGGAAGCAGCACCTGCAGCCATATTGTCGGGATGGAGAGTACGGCCTGTACCGCCGCCCGATGCAACGGAGAAATACTTCTTGCCGTTTTCGATAGCCCACTTCTTGTAGGTACCTGCAACGGGATGCTGGAATCTGGTGGGGTTGGTCGAGTTACCGGTGATGGAAACGTCAACACCCTCGTGACGGAGGATTGCAACACCCTCGAGAACGTCGTTAGCGCCGTAGCACTTAACCTTCGCCTTGTCTCCGTCAGAGTATGCCTTCTCGTAAACGACCTTTAATTCGTCAGTGTAGAAGTCATAGTCGGTGCAAACGTAGGTGAAGCCATTGATTCTCGAAATGATGAATGCGGCGTCCTTACCAAGACCGCAGAGGATAACTCTGAGGGGTTCTTTTCTTACCTTATTAGCGGTTCTTGCGATACCGATAGCGCCCTCTGCTGCTGCGAAGGACTCGTGACCTGCGAGGAAGCAGAAGCACTTAGTTTCTTCGCGGGGAAGCATTGCGCCGAGGGTACCGTGGCCAAGACCAACCTTACGGGTGGATGCAACGGAGCCGGGTACGCAGAATGCCTGAAGACCGATACCGATTGCTTCAGCAGCGTCAGCGGCGGTGGTGCAACCCTTTTTGATTGCGATAGCGCAACCGAGAGTATAAGCCCAAGCAGCGTTCTCAAATGCGATAGGCTGAATTCCCTTTACAATAGCGTCAGCGTCAACGCCCTTAGAAAGGCAGATCTCTCTTGCCTCTTCAAGGTCCTTGATGCCGTATTCTGCGAGGCAAGCCTCGATGCCGGCAAGTCTTCTTTCCTTGCCCTCAAACTTTACATTGTTAGACATATTCGTGCTCCTCCTCTCTTAGTTCTTTCTGGGATCAATGTACTTAACAGCATCATCATATCTGCCGTAAGTCTTGATGTTGGATTCATAAGCTTCCTTGGGATCGGTGCCAGCCTTGATAGCGTCCATCATCTTGCCGAGGTTTACGAACTTGTAGCCGATAACCTCACTGTCCTTATCAAGACCCAGCTCGAGGATATAACCCTCTGCCATTTCGAGATAACGTACGCCCTTTTCGCGAGTTGCGAAAATAGTACCAACCTGCGAACGAAGACCCTTGCCAAGGTCCTCGAGAGAAGCACCCACAGGAAGACCGTCTTCGGAGAACGCGGTCTGGCTACGGCCGTACGCAAGCTGCTTGAAGATCTCGCGCATAGCTACGTTGATAGCGTCGCAAACGAGGTCGGTGTTGAGGGCTTCAAGAAGTGTCTTGCCCTGAAGAATCTCGCCTGCCATAGCAGCAGAGTGAGTCATACCGGAGCAGCCGCAGGTTTCAACGAGAGCTTCTTCGATGATACCTTCCTTAACGTTAAGGGTAAGCTTGCACATACCCTGCTGGGGTGCGCACCAACCGATACCGTGAGAAAGACCGGAAATGTCCTTAATTTCGTAAGCCTTCACCCATCTGCCCTCTTCGGGAATAGGTGCGGGACCGTGCTTGGGGCCCTTAGCTACACAACACATCTGTTCAACTTCGTGAGTATAGTTCATTGTTTTATCTCCTTGTTTTTATTTTTCTTAAATTATGTACGAATATCCGGAAAAATATTCAAGTACTGATTACTTAATGATTTCGCCGTAAACTTCGCCGAATGCGCATGCAGCGTTTGCTTCATCAGTATCGATGTGCATAGCAGCAGCGAACTTGGGGCTTACGCGGCAAACAACGTCACCGAAGATAGTAGTGCGGTCTGCGCTCTCAATCTTAACGGATACAACCTGCTTGTCCTCAACACCAAACTTTGCAGCATCCTCGGGAGTTATGTGGATGTGGCGTTTTGCAACGATAACGCCTTCGGAAATCTCAACTTCGCCGGCAGGACCAACGAGCTTGCAGCCTGCGGAGCCTGCTACGTCGCCGCTCTCACGAACGGGAGCATTTACGCCAAGTGTTCTCGCATCGGTATAGGATACCTCAACCTGAGTTGCAGGACGAGCCGGTCCTAGGATAATAACGTTTGCGATAGGCTTCTTAGGGCCAACGAGAGTTACGCGCTCTTCGCAAGCGAACTGACCGGGCTGAGAAAGGTCCTTCTTGTGAGTAAGAGTTGCGCCCTTGCCAAAGAGGATCTCGATGTGCTCTGCAGAGAGGTGCACGTGTCTTGCAGAGGTTTCAACAAGTACTTTGTTTTCCATGATACAATTTCCTTTCGTATATAAAATTTGTGATTTAAATATCATACATAAATATTATACAACATTTTCCGTAAAAAGTAAATGATAAAAAGATGAATTTTTGAAAAAACTAATAACGTATTTCTATGTAAAACGGCGAAAGGAAGCAAATTTTATGAGTAAAGAAGAAAAAAACACATCGCAAGAAAATCTCGATGCGATAGAAAAGACGGGCAGTGTTATAACGGATAGCCGCTCGGGCATACAGTGTATGACGATAATCGGACAGATTGAAGGGCACTATCTTCTCGGCGACAGTGCAAAAACCACCAAATATGAGCATGTTATTCCCCTGCTTTGTCAGATTGAAGAAAGCCGCGAGGTAAGCGGACTTTTAGTGCTTCTCAACACAGTAGGCGGCGACGTTGAAGCAGGACTTGCCATCGCCGAGCTTATCGCGAGTATGTCAAAGCCGACAGTATCTATCGTTCTGGGCGGTGGGCACTCAATAGGTGTACCGCTTGCGGTTGCCGCAAAGCGTTCGTTTATCGTTCCAAGTGCCACAATGACGATACACCCGGTCCGTACAAACGGGCTTGTCGTAGGGGTGCCGCAGAGCTTTGATAATCTGCAGAAAATGCAGTCGCGGATTACGGATTTTGTCTGCCGTAACAGCGAAATAAAAGAATCCGAGTTACTCGAGCTTATGATGTGCACCGACGAGCTTGCCACAGATATTGGCTCGATAATTGATGGTGAGGAGGCTGTTCGCCTCGGACTTATTGATGAAGTCGGCGGACTCAAGGAGGCGCTTGCCGCACTTCACGGGATGATATGATTCCACGCGTTCTCGCGTGTGGAGTGCCTCGCCGCACAGCGACGAGCGGACGAAGTTTGTATGCAAGCGCGCAGACGCTTAGATGTGCGCGATAAATGTTAGCACAAGCCGCAAACGTTCGCTACCCGTAACTCGCAATACGCACCGCCGAGCCTTTTTAGAAGCTCGGCGATGCCAAAATAAACATTCTATGGTATTATCACTCTGTAAGCTGTCAAAGCATCGATGGCATAAGCTATAGAAAACGGGGTTCAAGGGTAGAAAATCGGCAGCACTTGAGCCGGTTATTCATCCCTTGCGTATCCCCACTCTTGACAAAACACATATTTTGTAATAAAATAATACTATCCGAAAAATCATCCTAAAAAGGAAAAAATATGAATTTACGCTTACTTTCTCTTTTCGTAAAAAATTACCGTGACACAAACTGCGCGGAAGTCCGCGCAAAATGCGCGAGCGTGGCAAGTGGTGTTGGTATCGCTTCAAATGCGCTTTTGTCCGTGATGAAGCTCATCATCGGTATCATAACCGGCAGTATCGCAATCACGGCAGACGCTGTAAACAACGTAGCTGACGCGGCTTCGTCCGTCATAACGCTCGTCGGATTCAAGCTCGCTTCAAAACCTGCCGATAAGGAGCACCCGTACGGTCATCAGCGTATCGAATACATAACCGGTCTTATCGTTTCAATGGTAATCTGCGTGCTCGGGATTGAATTCTTCACCACCTCACTAAAGGCGATATTCTCGCCCGAAGAAGTTACGGTGTATTCAACAGCCGCACTTATTATCCTCGCAGTATCGGTTATCATCAAACTCTGGCAGTGCCTTTTCTACCGTGCTGTGGCAAAGCATATCGACTCGGGCGCGCTTATCGCGACCTCGCAGGACAGCCGCAATGATGCAATTTCCACCGCTGCAGTGCTCGTCGGCGCGCTTATCGCACGAATCTTCGAGCTTAATCTTGACGGCTGGCTCGGTCTTGCAGTGGCAATATTTATTATCCGCTCGGGTGTTATGCTCGTTATGGAAACTGCGGATCCGCTTCTCGGAAACGCACCGTCTGCAACGTTCGTCACATCAATCGGCACTCGTATTATGTCATACGAAGGTGTGCTCGGCTTTCATGACCTCGTGGTACACAGCTACGGTCACGACCGCGTATTCGCTTCGGTTCACGTCGAGGTTGCCGCCGAGCAGGACATCCTCGTCAGCCACGATATTATCGACAACATTGAGTTCGATTTCAAAAAAGACGGTATACAGCTCGTTATCCACCTTGACCCCGTGGTAACATCCGATGGAGAGCTTCGCGAGGTTCGCCGCGAGATAGATGCGATAGTATCGATAGTAGCAAAAGAGCTCGACACCACCCTATCCATACACGATTTCCGTATGGTACGCGGTGTCACCCACACGAACTTAATCTTCGATGTAGTCGTGCCGTATGAATGTAAGACCGGCGAATGTGAAATATGCGATATTTTCGCCCAAAAGGTACGCGCGCTTTCAAGTGATTATAACACGGTAATCAACGTAGACAGAAGCTACGTATAAAATCAATAAAAATTGAATTGCTTTGCGAAATGCTGTCAATACTGACACTCGCAAAGCAATTTTAATTTAGGAGCTTATATATGCAAAACCGACTTACTGTTTTTTTACTTACCTTTTCGATAGCCCTCGCGTTTATGTTGCCCGTTTCGGCGGCACTTCCCTCTCCCGATGATACCTCGCTCTACGATAATATCATCCGCCTGCACGTTATAGCAAACTCAGACAGCGACGAAGACCAACGCGTGAAGCTTTTGGTGCGCGACGGCATTTTAGATACCGTTTCCGATTTACTTGTCGGCGTAACCGACCGAAATGAAGCCGAAGCGGTAATATCCAAAAATCTCACACTTATCGAAAATGCGGCAAATACCGTATTAACCGAACTCGGAAGCGAACATACCGCGAAAGCAACACTCACTAAAGAATCATATCCCACGCGCGAGTACGAAGGCTTTTCTCTTCCTGCCGGTAAGTACACTTCCCTTCGAGTACTCATCGGCGCGGCAGACGGTAAGAATTGGTGGTGTGTGCTGTATCCGAAGCTGTGTATCGGCGCAGAACGTACAGCGGCAGTCATCGACGAAACCGAGCTTGTCGAGGCAGGGTTAACCCCGTCGCAGATACGCATTATAACGGGTAACACTCCCGACGTGGTAATAAAATTCCGATTTCTTGAATTTTTAGGACGGCTATTGGGTTAGCCGCCCTTTTTGTATCACCTTTTAAAAAATGCACATAAACTGATTGTGAAGTCAAAATATACCTCACATAATATTTTATTGAATGGAGATTAAATATGGAAAATCAATCCACAGTCGGCTATCTTATTGTAAGCGTTTCCACAGCGCGCGGCGCGATACCGCTTGAGAATGCCGCCGTAACCGTTTACTATGACGAAGGCGAAAATACGTCCGTTTTCTCGTCTATGACCACAGACAGAAGCGGCAAGACCGAAAAAATATCCCTTCCGGCACCAAGCCGCGAGCTTTCCGAGGTGCCTGGTAACACAAAGCCTTACGCAACATATACGGTAGCAGTCGAAAAAGAGGGCTACTACAGCGTGACGAACGTCGGCGTGCCGATATTTGAAGGCATAACCTCAGTTCAGCCCGTGGAGATGGTGCCGCTCGCCGAATACAACTCCGACACCGTATATCCTCGCTACGGCAGGGACGTTACCGAAGACCGCGACCAAAACCTGTAAAGCCTAAAATATTTCAGCGAAAGGATAATGCTATGCCGCTTCCGTACATACCCGAAACAATAACCGTTCACCTTGGCGCACCAGATTCGCCTGCCGAAAACGTAACGGTTCCCTTCCCTGACTACATAAAGAATGTCGCCTCGAGCGAAATATATCCCACTTGGCCCGAAAACGCTATCCGCGCCAATATATACGCGCAGATTTCCTATGCGCTCAATCGAATATACACCGAATATTACCGCAGCCGTGGATATGATTTCGACATAACGAACTCCACCGCAATAGACCAATCCTTTGTAGCAGGCAGAGATATTTTTGAAAATATCTCTGCGATAGTCGATGACATCTTCACCGATTACATCGTGCGCCAAGGCAATGTTGAGCCGCTTTTTGCGCAGTACTGCGACGGCATTGAGGTTCAGTGCGACGGCCTCTCGCAGTGGGGTAGCGTGCCGCTTGCAGAAGAAGGTCTGACTCCATATGAAATTCTCGTAAATTACTATGGCTCAGATATCAACATCAACACAAACACGCCTATACAGCCATTTTCGCCGTCGCTTCCCTACCGTGCACTTCGCATTGGCAATTTCGGCAACGACGTTAGAAGCGTACAGCTTCGCCTGAACCGAATTTCCGCAAATTACCCTGCCATACCGAAAATTTATCCCGTTGATGGCGTTTTTGGGATCAACACGGAAAATGCAGTAAAAGAATTTCAGCGCATATTTGACCTTACGCCCGACGGCATAGTCGGACCTGCCACGTGGTATAAAATACTCAATCTTTACAACGGTGTCAAGCGCCTTAACGCGCTCGCAAGTGAGGGACTTTCCCTCTCCGACGTATCAACGCAGTTTCCAACCGAGCTTTCGCGCGGCGATGAAAGTATCTACGTGCGCGAGTTTCAGTATTTTTTAAACGTACTCGGCGAAAACCTCGCTGTTATACCGCCTGTCGCCATCGACGGCGTGTTCGGAGAGGCCACTGAAAATGCAGTACGCGCTTTTCAGTCGGCGTACGGGCTACCCGTAACGGGCATTGTGGACGAAGCAACGTGGGTCGACCTTTACAACGCCTACCGCGGTATACTTAATTCCTCGGCACAGTACGTGAACGGAGTTCCCGTTGCGCTTTTTCCCGGATATCTGCTCGTTTTCGGTATGCAGGGCGACGAAGTGCGGCTACTTCAGGAATATCTGTCCACCCTCTCCGAGGTTTATACCGAAATACCGCCCGTCGAGGGAAACGGTATATTTGGTTCAGCAACGCGAAGCGCCGTTCAAGCAGCGCAGTCACTCTTTGGGCTTCCCGTTACGGGCATAGTAGATGCGCTGACTTGGGACGCGATAACAGATGCATATGTGGACGTTGTTTATTCGCAAAGTGCAGAGGACGGACAATTCGGCGGAACTACTCTATCTTGACAAGGAGATTCTTATGAGAGATATTACAACCGACAGAGAAAGTATTTTTGCGCTTCAGGAGTACCTTCGCGAGCTCCACCACGACACAAACGGCGAAATTCCTCTTGTAAATCCCGACGGAATATACGGAAGCGAAACCGTCGCCGCTGTTGAAGAATTTCAGCGACGTCACGGTCTCCCCGTAACAGGAGAGGTGGACAACGAAACTTGGGATGCTATATTCGCGGAGTTCGGGAATGCGGTTATTCGCAGAAGCAAACCGAACGGCATAATGCCATTTCCAAGCACACGCGGCTACGAAGTTATGGACGGTGAACGCTCAGACACTGTTATGGCAGTACAGCTCGTTTTGCACCTGCTTGCAAACCTCTACGACGACATAGACGGCAGTACTATGGGCGGCATATACGATGAATCGACAGCTGCGGACATCCGCACGTTTCAGACTCGTCACAATCTGCCAGTCACGGGGCGTGTTGACAAACTGACGTGGAATGCACTTGCCGATGCGTACAATCGGGCAATGGAAGTGGATGTTGGGTGAAACCGTAAGGGAGGCGGTTCGCCTCCCGTTTCGTTCAATTTACGGGAGGGGTAACCCCTCCCCTACAATGTTTGGCGCACCCTTCGTAGGGGGTGACATCCTCGACGCCCCGACACATACAAATGAAAAATCTCCGCGTATACGGAGATTTTTTGTGTTTATGTGCTTGCACCGCACAAGGTGGTTTCGAGAGGGACGAAAAACACTCATACGCCGAAGTTCTTCGCCCCTCTCGAACTCTCCCCCATTCCTTGGCTCTTACGATGGCTCGTCTGCCGACAGAGTGCTTATACCACAGTTCGTTAATTTAGCGGCACTCCCTTGCTCACTTCGCTTCATGCAAGTGAGTGCATTTTGATTGCGCTTCGATATATTAGCATAATTACAATATTTACAATTTTTCAAAGTTAACCCTTTTGAGTTGGCATTTTCAAAAAATATATGCTACAATAATCATCGAACAACATAAAATTTACATAAGGAGTGCATTATGAGCATTTTACACGATTTATATCAAGGCGATATCACCCCGTTTATTCGCCCTATTAAATCAGATAAATATAAGCACCTTACAGAAAAGATTTCCGAAGCAGAGAATTTGCTCGAAGACGCTCTTTCGCAAGAAAAACTAAAGCAGTGCGAAAATCACACCGAACTGATTTTGGCAAGGGAAAGCCTTGTGCACGAGGAAATGTTCGTTGAAGGCTTCAGAACGTGTGCAAAAATAATAATCGAGGCACTCACGCGAAGCGAGCGGTAAATATAGCAATGGCGACACGTTTGCACGTGCCGCCGTAATTTTTATTCTTCGGGATTCTCCCAGTTATGATAAACCTCGATAACGTCATCGTTATCCTCGAGAGCCTCAATAAGCTTAGTCATATTCTTGACATCATCCTCTCCGGTGAGCGAAACGTAGCTTGAGGGAACCTTGTCCGTGTCTGCGGACATAATAGCATATCCCTTGCCGGCAAGTGACGCGCGTACTGCTTCGAGATCATCCGTCTCGGTGGAGATCTCAAACACGCCGTCCTCACTTACAAAATCAGCCGCGCCTGCTTCAAGCGCATCTTCCATAAGCTGATCCTCGTCAACCTTGCCGTCGTTTTCGATAACGATTACTCCTTTTTCCTCGAACATAAACGATACGCAGCCTGTGGTGCCGAGGTTGCCGCCGAACTTAACGAAGTAGTGGCGCACGTCGGATGCGGTACGGTTGCGGTTGTCGGTGGTTGCTTCAACTATAACTGCAACACCGGAAGGACCGTAGCCCTCGTATACTATCTCCTCGTAATCTGCGCCGTCGGCACTAGATGCCTTCTTAATGATACGGTCAATATTATCGTTAGGTACGTTGTTAGCCTTTGCCTTCGCGATAAGCGAAGCAAGCTTACTGTTCGATACGGGATCGGGACCGCCTTCCTTGACGGCAACCGCCATCTCCTTACCGATCTTGGTAAAGATCTTCGCACGCTGTGCGTCGGTCTTTTCCTTTTTATGCATTATATTTTTCCATTTGCTGTGTCCGGACATTTTCTTATACTCCCTTAATTATATCTTTTCGGTTTTCTTCATACAGATAAGCTCAAACGCCTTGCCGAGCACCGAGCGTGCACAGGATGTGAGTGCCACGCGGAAATCGCGTACTACAGCATCGTCCGCTGTAACAATCTGACACTCGTGATAGAAGCGGTTGAACGCGGTGCAAACGTCAAGAATGTAGCGCGTGATAACCGACGGCTCGAGGTCCTCGAGTGCAGACAGCACCTTTTCCGGGAACATCGAAAGCGTTTTGAGAAGCGCCGCTTCCGAGCGTGCAGTTACCATAGACGCATCGGGCTTTATATCGGGAACGCCGCCCGCCTTTTCGATAATCGAGCAGGTACGTGCGTAGGTGTATTGCGCATAGGGACCGGTATTTCCGTCGAAATTGAGCGCATCCTCAAGAATAAAGTTTATATCCTTGATGCGGCTGTTCATCAGATAGTGGAAAATTATCGCACCAACACCGACAGCCTCGGCAACCTCTGCCTTGTTCTCAAGCGAAGCGTTCTTCTCTTCCATAATTGCCGCAACCTTCTCGATAGACTCTGCAAAAAGGTCACGCAGAAGAATGACATTGCCGGTACGTGTTGCAAGCTTCGAGCCGTTTATTGAAACGGTACCGTACGGCACGTGGATAAGCTTGTCCGACCAATCGTAGCCCATAAGCTCAACTACCTTGAACCACTGTGCGAAATGTAAGCTCTGACCTGCCGAGGTAACGTAGATGTTCTTGTCAAAATCGTATGTCTTCTTTCTGTAGAGCGCCGCCGCAATATCACGTGTCGGATACAGAGTCGAGCCGTCGCGCTTTAAGATAAGGCAGGGCGGCATATTATATTTTTCAAGGTTGATTATCGAAGCTCCATCGTCGATAGTCATAAGGTTCTTTTCTTTGAGTTCCTCAACGACAGCAGGCATCTTGTCAGAGTAGAAGCTCTCGCCGTTATATGAGTCAAACTCAATACCAAGCTGCTTATATGTGCGGCTATACTCGCGCAGAGAAATGTCGATAAACCATTTCCAAAGCGCGGTATTCTCTTCGTCGTGATGCTCGAGCTTTGTGAACTCAGCTCTTGCCTCATCATTAAGCGACGTGTCCTTCTCCGCTTCTTCATGGAACTTTACATAAAGCGCAACGAGTCCGTCAATACCGTCGCCTTCAACCTGCTCTCGGCTGCCCCACCTGCGGTAAGCCACGATGAGCTTGCCAAACTGTGTGCCCCAGTCACCGAGATGGTTTACACCGATACAGTTGTAGCCGCAGAACTCGTGAAGCTTCTTTAAGCTGTGACCGATAACAGTTGTACCGAGGTGTCCGATATGGAACGGCTTTGCAACGTTGGGCGAAGAGTAGTCGAGAACAACATTCTTGCCTGCACCGAAATCAAACGAACCGTAATTTTCGCCCCTTGTCATAATCTCGGGCATAAGCACGCCTGCGAAATACTCGGCATTTATAAATATGTTGAGGTATCCGCCAACAACGTCTACCTTTGCAACAATACCATCTTCAAGTCCTTCTGCGAGTTTAGCCGCAATCATGGGCGGTGCCATGCGCATAGCCTTTGAGAGCTTGAAACAAGGGAATGCAAGGTCGCCGAAATTATCGTCCGGGGGATATTCGAGAAACTTTGCGAAATCGGCTGCCGTCATTTCAGCGGTGGCTGGATTACCTACGGTAAGCTCGGTGAATTTACCGTAAAGCTTTTCTGCGATATGTTTTTTTATAGTAAGCATCGTATCTGTCCTTTGCATATAATTTGTATAATATAATATTATATCATACTTATCGTCTTTTTGCAATATTTTTTCCAAAATATATGCAAAGTTTGAGTTAACCTCTTTCGGCTATCTTTCTGCCCATAAGTACGCCCATTACAGACGCCATCATAAGACCTCTCGTCCAACCGCTCGAGTCACCAAGACAATGTAGTCCGGGCAGTGACGTGTCAAGGTTTTCGTCCATTTTTACTCGGTTAGAGTAGAACTTAAGCTCGGGCGAATACAGAAGCGTTTCCGTGCTTGCAAAGCCGGGGACGACTATGTCAACAGCCTGAATGAAGTTAATAATATTCATCATCGCTCGATACGGCATTGCCGCGGTGATATCGCCTGCAACGGCATCGGGGAGCGTGGGGCGCACGTTACTCTGCGCAAGCTCCTTCGGCCAGGTGCGCTTGCCGTCGAGTATATCACCAAAACGCTGAACGAGAATGTGTCCAGCACCGAGCATATTGGTAAGCTCACCGACCTTTTTAGCATATTCAATCGGCTGATTGAAGGGTACAGAGAAGTTGTGCGAGCAAAGTATCGCAAGGTTTGTGTTACCCGACTTGTGTTCCTTATATGAGTGGCCGTTTACAACGGCAAGGTCATTGTCATAATTCTCCTGTGACACAAATCCGCCGGGATTCTGACAGAATGTGCGAACTTTGTTCTTAAACGGCTTCGGATATCCGATAAGCTTCGATTCGTAAAGGACCTTGTTAACATCCTCAATAATCTCGTTGCGCACCTCAACGCGCACGCCTATATCAACTGTGCCGGGCTTATGCTCTACGTTATGCTCAACGCATATTTTTTCAAGCCAATCCGCACCGCGTCT
The DNA here is from genome assembly GCA_045579105.1 of Candidatus Flemingiibacterium sp. Taxonomy (GTDB): domain Bacteria; phylum Bacillota; class Clostridia; order Oscillospirales; family CAG-272; genus Flemingiibacterium. Next base: position 1,072 of record JAZNLM010000043.1, on the reverse strand, counting down.
GCCCGTTGCAACTACAACGGTATTTGCGCGTATCTCGCTAGTGCCACTCTTTTCATCAATAATAACGCCGCGACAGGCACCGTCTTCAACTATAAGGTCACTGCAGTTCGTTCCAAACATCATTTCCACGCCGTTCGCCGCAAGGTACTCCTGAATGGAATGATAGATGCTCTGTGCCTTTTCCGTTCCAAGATGGCGTATCGGACAGTCAACAAGGCGGAGTCCTGCCTGAATTGCGCGCTTGCGAATTTCCTTTATAAACGGGTCGTTTGAAATACCCTCAACGTGCTCGTCCGCACCGAATTCCAGATAGATCGAATCGGTATAGGCGATCAGATCCTGCGCATTCTGCCATCCGATCAGCTCGGGAAGCTCACCGCCGACCTCATGGGACAGCGACAGCTTGCCGTCCGAGAAGGCGCCGGCACCGGAAAATCCGGTCGTGATGTGACAGTACGGCTTGCACTGCACGCAGGTCCTGGTCTTCTGCTTGGGGCATCTCCGCTTTTCGACCGGGAGGCCCTTTTCGATCAGGACAATCCGCTTGTCCGCATTTTTCCGTATCAGCTCCAGCGCGGTGAAAATTCCGGACGGGCCGGCACCAACGATTACAACATCATAGTTCATTTAGTTTCTCCTTTCGGACATCCGTATATCGGCGCAAAAACATTCCGCCGACTGCTGCCCGCGGAATGCTGTCACCATTTATTTTCTCGTTCTATTATACCATGCTCCGGTGCTTTTGTCAATCCCCTTTGCGTGCCTCTAAAAGGATTCGGTGGGTAGTTCCGCCGATGAATCCATCCCGAGCAATCCTTGACTCGGCCTCAAGAAGTCTTTCAAAACAGCCCTCTACCGAAAAGCCCGAAAATTCCCATTCGATTATCCGGGCAAACCGGATCAGCGCCCCGGTATCAAAAAAGCGGATCGGTCGGAAGGCTTCCGCCGTGCGGAGGATGTGAAAGCCCGCCGCCCGGAATTTTTCTTCGATGACGGATGCCTCCTGATCGGGATAGGGGAGCGGTCCCCCGGGGAGCAGCAGCTCCACCAGCTCCCGGTCGTTGCGGGCGCC
>JAZNLM010000042.1:0-13132 GCA_045579105.1 Candidatus Flemingiibacterium sp. | reverse complement strand
GATATAATTATCCAATATATTTTCACGGCATTAAACAAGCCTCAGATTAACGTAAAAAACCCTGCTCGGCAAGGGTTCAGAATATAAAATAAGCTGAATAAACAGAGAAAGGATTATGACTATGCAGTACAATTCAAAATTTGTAAAAGAAGGCCTTACATTCGATGACGTTCTTCTCATTCCGGCGGAATCAAACGTTCTTCCCGCAGATGTAAGTCTTGAAACACAGCTCACAAAAGGCATCAAACTCAACATCCCCGTTATGACAGCAGCTATGGACACTGTTACAGAGTCCAGAATGGCTATTGCGATTGCCCGTGAAGGCGGCCTCGGTGTTATCCACAAGAATATGACCATTGATGAGCAGGTTAAGGAAGTTGACCGCGTTAAGAGAAGCGAAAACGGCATCATTTCAAACCCCATTTACCTTTCTCCTGACAATTATGTTTATGAAGCTGAAAATATTATGCACTCCTACAGAATTTCAGGTGTGCCCATCGTTGTTGACGGCGGCAAGCTTGTAGGTATCCTCACAAACCGTGATCTCCGTTTCCTTTCAGATTACAACATCAAAATCAGTGAGGTTATGACAAAGGAAAACCTTGTTACTGCTCCCTTCGGCACAACACTTGACGAAGCTAAGCTTATTCTCATGAAGCACAAAATTGAAAAGCTTCCTCTCGTTGACGAAAACGGAATTCTCAAGGGTCTTGTAACAATCAAAGATATTGAAAAGGCTGTTCAGTACCCCAACTCAGCACGTGACAGCGAAGGCAGACTTCTCTGCGCTGCTGCACTGGGTGCAACACCCGACGTGCTTGACAGAGCTGCTCCCCTTGTGGCTGCAGGTGTTGACGCATTTGTTCTCGACTCAGCTCACGGCCACAGCCAGAACATCCTTAAGGCTGTTTCAAAGGTTAAGGCTGCATTCCCCGGCATTTCACTTATTGCAGGTAACGTAGCAACTGCAGAGGCAACAAAGGCTCTGATCGAAGCTGGCGCTGGCTGCGTTAAGGTTGGTATCGGCCCCGGTTCTATCTGCACAACCCGTATCGTTGCAGGTATCGGCGTACCTCAGATCACAGCTATCTATGACTGCGCTGAAATGGCTGCCAAGTACGGCATAAATGTTATCGGCGACGGCGGTATCAAATATTCAGGTGAAATCGTTAAGGCTATCGCTGCAGGTGCTTCAGCTATTATGGTTGGTTCACTTGTTGCAGGTTGTGAAGAATCACCTGGAGAAAGCGAAATCTATCAGGGACGTCAGTTCAAGGTATATCGTGGTATGGGATCTCTCGCCGCTATGGAGAAGGGTTCCAAGGACCGTTACTTCCAGGAAAACTCACGTAAGCTCGTCCCCGAAGGTGTTGAAGGCCGCGTTCCTTACAAGGGTCCGCTTTCCGACACCGTATTCCAGCTCATCGGCGGTATCCGCGCAGGTATGGGTTACTGTGGTACTCCCACAATCCCCGAGCTCCAGGCGCGCGGACAGTTCGTTCGCATCACCGGTGCAGGTCTGCGTGAATCTCATCCGCACGACATCAATATCACCAAGGAAGCGCCTAACTACTCTGTACAGTCGGGACTTTAATTCAAATCATAAAAGTCGATACGGTGCCACGTATCGACTTTTTCTTTTACAAATGTAACACCCTATTGACAATCACGTGATTGTGTGATATAATCTATATACCAGATATTGCGATAGGAGAGCTTATATGAAACACAAACTCGAATCACATCAGCTTCAGGACTACAACGAATACGACCTTGAATATAAAAAGGTCGGCCCTCCAAAACGTGAAGAGGGCATCATAGGAAAGCTCAATAACGTTCTGGCAACGCTTATGGGAATAGGCTTGTTGTTTTTCTGCGCTATTGTCATTTTTCTTTATGTTTTCTTTATGATAACTGCGCTCGAAAAAATCGGCATCATTTTAGCTGTTTTGACCGTCACGCTACTTATATATTTCATAGCGTTAAGAGTTATTCGCAAGCGCCTTAATTTTATGAGAAAGCTCAAAAAAGTGTGTCGTAAAAACGGTCTGCGCATAAAAAAAGAGCGCGGATTTTTCAAAAGTCTACGCAATAACACCAAGGGCTTTGATCTTGTTGTCAGCTCGCGCAGTACAAGCTATTACATAAGATTTTTCGCCACACATCGTCGCGCATCGCACCTCACGTTTTGTGACGAAAGCACCGTGCAGGTTACTACCAACATCCGCAACAATCGTTTTAAAGTAGTACTTGGTTTAGATAAACCGAAAGTTAAGACTAAACCTTACAGTTATGCAGATACACCGCCTTCAAGTGTTAAAAATGCGGTTAAGATTCTCATTGTAAATCCCGTGCCTCACGATATGTTCAAAATCAGTTCCGGCAGCGTAACCGTGCCGACGGGAACCGGAGATAGGCTTTATGATTACACGTTATATACAGCCACAGGATTTCTGAATATGCTTGAACGTGATTCAAACAGTAAAACAATAAAAGCGTTGTGTATTTGACACAACGCTTTTTGTTTACTATTAGCTCTCGCTTCTCTCACCGAGGATATCACGGTAGTAGCGGTAGAAGCTTTCAAATTCGCCGGCGTCGAGCGCATCGCGTATTTTCTGCATAAGCTCATTGTAGAAATAGAGATTGTGCAGTACCGCAAGGCGCATACCGAGCGTTTCCTTAGCCTTAAACAGGTGACGGATGTAAGAACGGCTGTATGCACGGCACGCTGGACAGCCGCAGTTCTCGTCGATTGGACGGGGATCCTTGGCATATTTTTCATTAAGCAGGTTCATCTTGCCGTGCCAGGTGAAGATGTTGCCGTGACGGGCGTTGCGGCTCGGCATTACACAGTCGAAGAAGTCAACGCCGCGATGTACCGCCTCGAGGATGTTGCAAGGCGTACCCACACCCATAAGATAGCGCGGCTTATCCTTAGGCATATACGGCTCAACCACGTCGATAGTCGCATACATCTCCTCGGCACTCTCGCCAACAGCAAGGCCGCCGATTGCGTAGCCGTCGCACTCAATTTCTCGTATCTGCTTCATATGCTCGATACGAAGATCCTCGTAAGTGGAGCCTTGGTTGATGCCAAAAAGCATCTGATTTTTGTTGATAGTGGTTTCGAGAGAATTGAGTCTGTCCATTTCCTTGCGGCAGCGCTCGAGCCAGCGTGTGGTACGCGCGATAGAATCCTTGGTGTACTTATACAGTGCGGGATTCTCAATGCACTCATCAAACGCCATTGCGATAGTAGAGGCGAGATTTGACTGTATCTGCATCGACTCCTCGGGCCCCATGAATATACGTGCGCCGTCGATATGTGAAGCAAAACGTACGCCTTCTTCGGTTATCTTACGAAGCTGTGCGAGAGAGAACACCTGAAATCCGCCGGAGTCGGTAAGCACTGGCTTATCCCAGTTGAAGAACTTATGAATACCGCCCATTTCGGCGATAAGCTTATCACCGGGACGAAGATGCAGGTGGTAGGTGTTGGACAGCTCCACCTGGCAGTTGACCTCACGAAGGTCCATTGTTGAGATACCGCCTTTTATTGCGGCACAAGTACCTACATTCATAAAAACCGGGGTTTGTATCGTACCGTGCACGGTTTTGAACTCGCCGCGACGTGCATTGCCTTCTTGTTTTAAAAGTTTAAACATTGTGTTGTCCTTTCGGGTAATTTAAGTTCTCTTGAATTGCCGCTCAATTGCAGCTTTTGTCATTTCAAATGCAACCGGTCTGCCGTGAGGGCAAACCTTAATATCATCAAGTACCAACAGCTTATCGCAGATCCATTTTAGATGCTCTATGCCGTATTCACGGCCAATCTTTACAGCAGCTTTGCAGGAAGCCTGATAAAGCGCTTTTTCAAAGAGCGTATCGCGCGTTATCTCAGCGCTGCCCGTACCGCTTGCGAGTTTATCTGCTATAGTTTCAAAAGTATCGCGCGCCGCAACGAGTTCCAGGCTCGTCGGTATAGCAGTGATGTCAACGGCACGGTCTGACACGCTGAATTCGTAGCCAACAGCGCATATATCGCGCTCATATTCGCGGACAGTATCAGCTAGTTCGGCGCTCATTTGAATAGCAAGCGGGGTTAAAAGCAGTTGTTTGGGAATATCTCCGCTTGCAAGACTCTTTTTTAAGTTAGCTTTAAGTTCCTCAAAAATTATACGCTCATGAGCCGCATGCTTATCAATGATCATTACGCGGTCGCCAACCTCAATAAAGAGATACGATAGAAACGCCTCACCAAGTATTTTATATTCGGGGACAACCTTTACCTCTCCCGTCACATTTACGCGCGGATAAGATTTGAAATCTGCTTCAGTCGGAACATCGGGCAGAGAAGTGTGACTTACATCATTTGTATGTGTGCGGCGATATTCTGCAAACTCATCGTTGCTCATACGAGAGGGCTGTTTATCGGTCACAACGGATTTCACATGCGGATCTAAAAGTAGTTCGTCAACCTCGGTTGCTACTTTTTCGAGCAGCATTTTCTGGCCTTCAACCGGCGTTCCGTCGAGAACACTCATTTTATCGTCAAGTGCCTGAGGCAGAGGTTCAAGAAACATTTTCTGTAGATCACTGCCAACAGAGGGCTCGTTCATCTGTGCCATTTTAAACTCAACTGTGGACTCACTTCCAGGTACAGCAACAATTTCTGGAGTACGCGGTAGGGTATCCTTAGCATCAGAATCAGCGGGTGTTCTGAGTAAATCCGCAAAAGAAATCTGCCCCTTCTTTACATTTCGCTGATTATTATATACGTGCTTTTCAGCGGGCTCGTTTTTATCCTCAATTGGCACAAATGCAGTAAGCTGTTTTGCAAGTTCATAGCTCACGTCGTTAACACTCTTGCCCTCAAGCTCCATCTTAGGGCGTGGGATATGGCGTTCAAGCGCGCCGCGGACGGCGTAAAATACAGCTTCGAAAATCGGTTTCTCTGCAACGAATTTTACTTCAAGTTTGGTGGGGTGTATATTAACGTCAACAAACTCCGGTGGTACCCCAACAAACAATACTGCCGCAGGGAAGCGCGAGGAGTCAAGATAAGACGTATATCCCTCTTCAAGTGCTGCCTGAAGGCAGCGACTGCGAACGTGTCTGCCGTTAACATAAAATATCTGATTTTGACGGTTACCAAAGTTATTATCGGGTGTACCCACGTAGCCGCGGATAGTGACGTTAACACTTCCTCCGCCGTACAGCTTAACATCGCTTTTGTAAGAAAGCTCAATAAGCTTATTTGCAAAATCAGCACCGCACGCACTGTATATTGCGTGAAACAAATCTCCGTCACCGGGCGTATTATATCGTATCTTGCCGTCGATGATAAGTGTCATCGCAACTCCTGGATTTGATAGGGCAAGTCGCTCAAAAAGGTCGGCAACATGGGATGCCTCAACCTGATCTTTTTTTAGAAATTTACGTCTTGCAGGAAGATTAGCAAAGAGATTTTCGACGATTATCGTTGTACCGTCACTCATCGGTGCTTCGGTTAAAGTGGGAGTATCCATTCCGGGATGGATTTCAAGCTCCGTGCCGTACTTATCCTCTTTGCGCTTCGAGCGTATACGGAGATCGGATACCGCCGCTATTGAAGCTAGTGCCTCGCCTCGGAAGCCAAGAGTCATTATTGAGGCAATATCCTGCGAAGTACGGATCTTACTCGTTGCATTACGCATAATCGAGAGAGGAAGGTCCTCTTTAGCCATACCGCAACCGTTGTCACTGCAGCGTATAAGCGTTACTCCGCCGTTCTGTATCTCTACAGTAACTCGCGTCGCACCTGCATCTATGGAGTTTTCAACAAGCTCTTTGACGACTGAAAGCGGACGTTCAATCATCTCACCCGCGGCAACAAGTACAGCCGTTTCGTAGTCAAGCTGGCGTATTATTCCCATGTAACTCTCCTTTCTGTAAGATATCTTTTACGATAGCATTTTCTTGAGCTTGTAAAGCTCATTCATTGCCTCGATTGGCGTAAGCGTATCAAGGCTGATTTCGCGTATTGATTCTGCCGCGTTCATTGCAAGCATCATTTCAACGGTCATCTCGTCCATAGGCTCGGACTCTTTTTCATCCTTAATGTGCACTACCTGCACGCTACCCGCCTCAATCTCGGCAAGCACCTCTTTGGCTCTGTGTATAACCTCTGTGGGAATTCCGGCAAGTTTCGCTACCTCGATACCGTAGCTGTCGTCAGCCGCACCACGTACAATTTTACGAAGAAAAGTGATGTCGTCGCCTTTTTTCTTCGCGGCGATGTTATAGTTAACAACACCGGGGATTGTGTTTTCAAGCGCGGTAAGCTCGTGATAGTGAGTTGCGAAAAGTGTTTTCGCGGAAAGCTTTGAGGACGATGTATACTCAACGATAGCACGTGCGATAGCCATACCGTCATAAGTGGACGTGCCGCGTCCGATCTCGTCGTAGATAATAAGCGATTTTTTAGTAGCGTTCTTTAAAATATGTGCAACCTCGTTCATCTCGAGCATAAACGTTGACTGTCCCGACGCAAGATCGTCCGATGCGCCGACACGTGTGAATACGCGGTCACATATACCGATGTGTGCGCTTCTTGCTGGTACAAACGAGCCTATCTGCGCCATAACAGCAATAAGCGCAACTTGACGCATATATGTGGATTTACCCGCCATGTTAGGTCCGGTTATAAGCATAAGCTTGTTGTCGGTGGTATTAAGAAGCGTATTGTTAGGTACAAAGTAGCTATCAGACACGAATTTTTCAACAACCGGGTGCCGTCCGTCAACTATCTCGATTAGATCATTTGTATCAAGTATCGGACGAACAAATGAGTTCTTTACCGCAACGTCCGCGAGTGAAAGGTAAGCGTCGAGCTTTGCAATCATTTCCGCCGCTATCTTGATGCGTCCGATATTTTCTGTAAGGCGATTGCATATCGCACGGAACATTTCATATTCGAGCGTATTGACTCTATCAGCTGCACCGAGAAGCGTTGCTTCGGTATCTTTAAGCTCCTGCGTTATATATCGCTCAGAGTTAGCTGTGGTCTGCTTTCTTATGTAGGTGTCAGGAACGAGTGAGAGTTGTGAGCGCGTGACCTCTATATAGTAGCCGAACACACGGTTGTAACCAACTTTAAGCTTGCTGATACCCGTTGCGGCGCGTTCGCGCTCTTCAAGCTGCTTTATAATGCCGGATGAGTCGGCGATGACGTTACGGAGATAGTCAATCTCCTCGCTTGCGCCGTCCTTTATAATTCCACCCTCTCGAATAGAGAAAGGCGCATCGTCGGATATGGTAGCTTCGAGAAGCTCAAAAAGATCGGTAAGCGGATCAAGTTGTTCATTAAGAGAGGAAAGTTCAACCGAGCGTACAGAGCCAAGGAGCTTCTTTATCTCAGGGATAGCCGAAATAGTAGAGCGAATCGCCACGAGATCTTTGCCGTTTGCACTGCCATATACTAGCTTTGTGGTAAGACGTTCAAGGTCGAGAATACCCGAAAGTGCAAGCACAAGCTCCTCGCGCACCATAAAATCGTCGTAAAGCTCGTTTACCGCATCAAGACGGCGTTCAATGTCATAAAGGTTAATGAGCGGAAGCTCAACCCATTTGCGAAGCAGGCGTGCCCCCATAGACGTCTTTGTTTTATCAAGCACCCAAAGAAGCGAACCGCGCTTTTCTTTAGTGCGCATGGTTTCCACAAGTTCGAGATTTCTGCGTGTAGAAATATCCATTTCAAGATACTGTCCGTCTGTGTAAACCTGTAGCTCCGTCATATATGAAAGGTCAATCTTCTGCGTTTCGTTAAGGTAGTGAAGCAGAGCACCGATAGAAAGTGTTACGGGAGCGTTTGCTTCACTCGGAGTGTACTTATCACTATAGCATGCCGTAACCGTTTCATCGCACGTTTTTTCGTCGTAGCGCGAAGTAAGACGCGGTACTGTGAATGCCTGCAGCTTATTTTCTATAAAAGCGCCGGCTTCGTGAAGCTCGGGCAGAGTGCAGGGAAGAATCACCTCGCGCGGCATATAAACGCAAAGCTCGCTTGCAAGCCGCTCAAAGCGACGTTTGCCGTCAAACTGCGTTGCGTACACCTGGCCCGTTGAAACATCAGCAAAGCAAACGCCAACTCGCTCATCAAGTATAGATATAGCCGCTATATAATTGTTTTTTTGATCGGAAAGCTGTCCTGCATCTGTAACAGTACCGGGCGTTATAACTCGGATAACCTCGCGGCGTACAAGTCCCTTTGCCGCAGACGGATCCTCTGTCTGTTCGCAGATAGCAACAGGATATCCTTTCTCAACAAGTCTGCCTATGTAAGAATCAGCCGAGTGAAACGGAACGCCGCACATAGGTGCGCGTTCAGGCTCGCCCCAATCACGGCCGGTGAGAGTCAGCTCAAGTTCACGCGAAGCAATTACCGCATCCTCAAAGAACATCTCATAAAAGTCGCCGAGACGGTACATCAGGATCGTGTCTTTATATTGATTTTTTATTTCGAAATATTGCTGCATCATCGGTGTCATAGCGATGAAACCTCTTTCCAAAGTTTTTATCTCCTGCCGTCACGTACACGCCGTTTTACGGCGCATACGTCGCGGCAAAAGCCGCGATTTATATTAGTGGTGATCGTGTCCGCAGTTACTGTGGCAGGATGAACAATCATGCGAGCAAGGACGCTGACCGGTTATCTGATAAGATATTTCAGCGTTAACTTCGTTCATAAAGTCGTTAACAACTTCCTGTGCTGCCTGATATGCGAGCATTACAGGATTCTCGGTGATCTCGTGGTAAATCTCGTTGATGCGAGCTTCAATGCGCTTGATAAATTCAGCATCCTTCTCGGGCTTCTTGTATTCTTCGGTAAGAGCAGTAGACTGAGCGTTGTATTCAACCATAAGTGTCTGAAGGGCTCTGTCCTCGGTGTAAGCCTTCTCAGCTTCCTGAAGCGCTACCACGCGTGGATCTTTTTTGATTTCCTGGCCGAGTTTAGCGGCAAGTTCCATAACTTCCATTTTATTTCTCCTTGTATATAAAAAATATTTTAGTTGACAAATTTAAACAAGCTCTCCGAAAAGGGCGAAGGTTTCAGCTTTCGTTATGCGAACTTTTGCAAATTTACCGATGAGTGCTTCACTCTTTTCGTCGCGCGCGATGTGTACTAGTTTGTTAGAATCATCGCGACCAGTGAGCATATCTGGCGAGTTTTTGCTTTCGCCCTCTATAAGCACACGCTCTACTTTATTTACAAGCGCGAGGTTCTTTTTTAGGGAAATCTCGTTTTGGGTTTGGAGTAAGCGGTCAAAACGTGCCGACTTTACTTCCGGCGGTATCTGACAGTCCATATTAGCCGCAGGAGTGAGTGGGCGCGGCGAGTATATGAACGAGTATATCATATCAAATTCCACAACACGAAGCATAGATAGGGTTTCTTCAAACTCTTCATCGCTCTCACCAGGGAAGCCGACAATTATATCCGACGATAACGCTATATCGGGCATTTTTTCACGCATATACTTTACAAGAGAGAGGTAACTCTCGGGTGTATATCGGCGGTTCATCACATCAAGCACACGTGCACTTCCAGACTGCAGAGGCAGGTGAAACTGCTTTGCGCACTTATCGTTTTTCGCTATGACATCAATAAGCTTATGTGACGCATCTTTGGGATGACTAGTCATAAAGCGAAGAATAAAATCACCGTCCAGAGCACATATCTCATCAACCAGATCTGCGAAATCTCTGCCTTCCGAGCAATAGGAGTTAACGTTCTGTCCTAGCAGTGTAATCTCCTTCGCACCTGCGTCTATAACCCCTTTAACTTCCGCAAGAACATCTGCACGTTCACGGCTTCTCTCACGTCCCCGAGTGTAGGGAACCACACAGTACGAGCAGAAATTGTTACAGCCGTACATAACGCTCACCCATGCCTTTGTGTAGGACTCACGCTGTATCGGAAGGCCTTCCGCAAGTGAGCCTTCAGGCTCGTCCACGGTAAAGCTGCGTTTACCGCCGTCAAGCTTATTTGCAAGTATTTCCGGGAATTTATAGAGCATCCCCGTTCCGATGAGAAAATCAACATACGGATAGCTGTGCTTAAGCTGATTTAAACGATGCTCCTGCGTTACCATACAGCCGCATACACCAATAAGCAGGGAAGGGTTCTTCTCTTTGAGTTTCTTAAATTGTCCCGTTATCGAAAGCGCACGAAGCTCGGCATGTTCGCGTACTGCACAAGTGTTAACAAGTATAAGGTCGGCGTCATCGGGTACGTCGGTGCGTATATATCCCATTTCACTTGCCATACCGCGAAGTTGCTCGCTGTCCGCTTCGTTTTGTTGACACCCAAACGTGCGTATAAAGCACTTCGGCGGTGCTGTTCGTTTCTCATTTACACGCTGTATATCAGACATTATTCTGTACTGCTTGGCGATTTGTTCATTAGTTACTTTTATCATTGTGTTTCCTTGTCAATATTGTGTTTTGCCGTGATACGGCTGTTTATGTAGATTCCGATAATTCCAATCACACCCGTTATGGCAAAAATCAGCACAGTTTTTAAAATGCTTCCTTCGGAAAGTGTTGCGCCTGCAAATGTGGATGACACCACAGACGGAATACGACCAAGTGTGGTAAGCAAGATAAAGCGAAGGTAGTTTATACCGGTAAACGGTGCGAAGTATGTAAGAATATCCTTCGGTGTTCCTGGAATAAAGAAAAGTATGAATATAAGTCCGTCGCGCTTTTCAGGACGCTTCAAAAAAGACAGTTTGCTGAATTTGTTTGTGTCAACAAAACGCGAGGCGAATTTCATGCCAAGCTTTTTCACTGCAAAGAATACCAGGGTTTGCCCGATGAAAACGCCTGCAAGCGTGAGAAAAAGTCCGCCGAAGGTTCCGTACATCGCTCCCATTAGAACTTCAATAGGTTCACCTGGAATTATCGCCACAACTATTTGGACCATCTGAAGAAGAAGCATAAGAAGTATGCCGAGAATTCCGAGCGATTCAATAAACGCACGAAATCCCTCTTGCACCTCCGGCTTGCTAAGCGAAACAATGAACGGCATAAGCCACACACAAAGCAGCGTTACTGCGGCAAAAAGGAAAATCGCCGCCGCAATTTTGAGGGGACGGGATAGGCGTTTCACGTTGTACCTCCGCTGACATTACTATATCTTATTTATTATAACATATAATATTAAAATATGCAATATCGAATGTGTAAACAATAAAAAGAAAATTCCCGAAAAATGTTTTAAAAAGCACTTGACAAAACGCGTGTGATAGTGTATAATATAAAAGTCGTCGAAAGACGATATGCGAGAGTGGCGGAACTGGCAGACGCGCACGTTTGAGGGGCGTGTGGTTCACACCGTACGGGTTCAAGTCCCGTTTCTCGCACCAAAAAGCAGTGTTGGGCTTGTCCCGATACTGCTTTTTTTCTCGCACGAAATGTGCGTAAAAACGTATTCGAGAATGCGCCAGCATTCTCGTGCAGTTGAAGCGCATCGTCAATCCACGGGGGGTTCACAAGTCCCGTTTCTCACATAACAAAACGGCAGAAGCAACGCTTATGCCGTTTATTTTTATTCCTTTCTATCTGCCTTATCACGCTGTCTGCGTTTAATCTCATTCGCCAGGCGAATGAGTAATATTACAGCTAAAACAGCCGCTAACACATTTACACCCACAAAGTTGAACCATATACCGTCAAGTCCGAAACTCCACAGAGCTCCGAGCAGAGTGACAGGGAAGACAAATGCCGTGCCAACCGACATAAGCGTTGCCTGCATCGGTTTCTCGATAGCGCTTAAAAAGCTTTGCGACATAACAGCCAACCAACGGAAAAGATAGGCAAAGCAGAATAATCTTATCGCGTGCGGCGACATTTCAAGAAGTAGCGCGTCCTCTGCATTTGCAAACAAGGAAGCAATTGTTCCTGGAAAGAAGAAAAGTAACGAGGTAGAAACAAGTCCCACTACAGCTGTTCCGATAAATCCGCACTTTGCAATCTTCTTAACTCTATTGAAGTTCTCCGCACCCCAGTTGTATCCAAGTGCAGGCGAAAGGGAATCAGCTATACCGTAAAGAAGCGGCCAACAGAGATCGCTCGAATACATAAGTACCGCGTATACAGCAACCGCCGTTGTTCCACCCGTGTCAGCACCAAGTAATTTGGCTCCGAGTGTCATCAGCGAAATATTCATTAGAATAGACGTAATACGTCCCGAGATGTTACTTAAAAATATGGGTGAGCCGCAAGCAAAGATTTGCTTTATCATCGCAAAGCTGAACTTCGGCTTCACAAATTTTAGAAGCGTTTTTCCCGCCACGAACGGTGCCATTGCAACTATCGAACAAGCACACATAGAAAGCGAGGTTGCAAGCGCCGAGCCAACGACGTCCATTTCGCATACAAGAAGGAAGAAAGACAAGAGTCCTATTGTCATGACGTTTAAAAAGATGTTAATAAACATACTCGTTTTGACGTATCCACTTATTCGAAGATAGTTGTCCATGGCAAAAAAGATAGTTGCAAGAGGTCCGCAGAGCGCGCAGGTGCGAAGATAGCGCACGGATGTGTCTAGCACAATACCTTCCGCTTTCATCATCATAGCAAGCGGTTCAGCGGCAAAAAACATTATACTGCCCATTATAACTGCAGCCGCAAATATCATGATTATTGAGCAAGTAAAAGCGTTATTTGCAGCTTTATGATCGTTTCTTCCGAGTGCTATCGAGATAGGCACAGAAGCTCCTACGCCAACGAGATCCGCAAGTGAAAAGTTTATCATAACAAGCGGCATAGCGATATTGATTGCGGCAAACGCACTTTCACCGAGAGTTTGACCTATAAATATGCCCTCAATAATAGCGTATATAGACATCGCGAACATACTTACCATTCCGGGCATCGCAACTACAAAAAAGAGCCTCCAAGGCTTCATAGTTGCATACATTTCTTCTGCTTTTATCTTCATTTCAGTGTCCTTATATCAAAAATTATACTTTTATATTATAGCCTAAAAGAGTGATATTGTCAAGTGCAGTCAAGTCTATTGTTGTATTTTTATTAAGCAATATCTACTTACGCAAAGGCATTACGGTACAATCAATTATACAAC